>DAOVNU010000157.1 GCA_030630065.1 bacterium
AAAGGGAATTTTTACTCGGCATCACAGAAAAGGAAACGATTGGAAGAGTGGAAAAAATAATGCAAAAATTAAATTTAAAGGAAGGGGACAGGAAAGTTGTGCAAGAGGCAAGAAAGGCAGCCGCCGACTCAAAAAAAAGAGCAATAAGAAAAAAGGACAAAATAAATTTTTACTGTGGCGCGGCTTTACAAATCAATGGAATTATCGAGAAAGGGAAAAATTCTTCTCTCCTGCATGCTGAATCTGCAGCAATAATTAATCTTATAAAAAAATTATCAAGAATTCCGAAAAAGATTGATCTTCTCCCCAAACAGATAATCCAAAATATTACCGAGATGAAAGGAAATTTGCGAGAAAAAACAACCAGCTTAAACGTGGGAGAGACCCTGGTGGCATTAGCCATATCCTCTACGATGAACCCGGCTGCCGCATTATGTATAAAAAATCTCCCAAAACTAAATGGAACCGATATGCATACAACCCATATGCCCAGCCAGGGAGATGAGGAAGGAATAAGAGAACTGGGCATTAACCTTACCACCGATGCAGTAATGCTCAATGAACTTTATTTTAGACGATAAGAAGGCGAGGAAGTTTACTTCAGCGGCACGTTTGTTTGCCCCGGCGAGGCAAACTACACTCTCATTCCTCCTCGCTCGTCTGCCAATGAACAATGGCAGACACCATGCCCGCTTCGTCGTCATGAAGGCACGCTTAAAGTAAACTTCCTCGCCTTGGGGGAAAAAAGAAAAATACTATGCATATACAAGAGAATTGCGGACTGTTTGGGATTTATTCAGATAAAAATATTATCCAGGACCTTTACTATGGGATTTTTAAATTGCAGCATCGCGGGCAGAGATACTGTGGTCTCTCAACCTTTAAAAAAGAAATTAAAATAACCACCCATAAAGGTTTCGTCCGGCATACCTTCATCCCCGAGGAATTGAAAGAACTTGCGGCAAATTTTGGCATTGGTCATGTTAGTTTAAAGGAACGTCAACCAGTCATCCTGGAATCAAAGTTAGGGAAATTTAGTATTGCCTTCAGCGGAAACATTCTTAATGCCGACAACCTTATTGCCGATTTAAAGAGCAAGGGCTATTCCTTCGCGGCCAATACCCAGATAGAACTCCTGGCAAAACTGATTGCTCAAGGAGAAAACTTTGTTGAGGGAATAGACGAAATGTCTCGTCAGGTTAAGGGCTCCTATGCCCTTTTAATCTTAACCAGGGAAGGAATCTACGGAGCGCGTGACCCTTATGGATTCAAGCCATTAGTCCTGGGTAAAAAAGATGGAACTTTCGCTATCTCTTCAGAATCACGGCCATTCAGTATATTGGGCTTAAAGATTCTCCGTGACGTCAAACCGGGAGAAATCCTTTTCATTAATCAAGACGGATGCCAGACCAGGAAAATAATTAAGAACAGGCGAGTTGCTCATTGCGCTTTTGAATGGGGTTATATTGCTTCTATGGATTCGGTTATTGATGGTATCCCCGTGGTGAGAGCGAGAAATAATTTAGGAGCAAGTTTAGCCAGAAAGGATAATGTAAAAGCAGACCTGGTAGCCCCGGTTCCTTTTTCAGGGATAGGACATGCTCTTGGTTACCATCAGGAATCAGGTATTCCTTACGATGAGGTTTTTTTAATTGATCGGTTTGCCAGTAGAAGTTATACCCCTCTAACCCAGGAAGAACGGGATGAAGAAGCAAGAATAAAACTTTCTGTAATCATAGACGTAGTTAAGGGGAAAAGGATTATTTTATGTGATGATTCCATTGTTCGGGGAACACAGATTAAAAATAAGGTTATGGAATTGAAATCTGCCGGGGCAAAGGAAGTCCATGTCCGAATTGCCTGCCCTCCCCTCATGGCACCCTGTAAATATGGTATCTCCACAAGGTCATACCAAGAATTAGCCGCCAGGCAATATTCCATTAAGGAGATTGAAAAACGCATTGGGGCAGATTCTCTTCACTATAACAGTTTAGAAGATTTTGTTAAGGCCATTGGCCTTCCAAAGAATAAACTTTGCCTCACCTGCTGGACCGGAAAAGAATTGTGAATTACCACATAAATATTGGATTGGAAGTTCATCTTCAACTACTTACCAATTCCAAGTTGTTCTGCAGTTGTAGCACCCAATTTGGACAAGAGCCAAATAGTCAGGTTTGCCCAATCTGTCTGGGAATGCCTGGCGTGCTTCCGGTTATCAACGAAAAAGCGGTAAGATTAGGTATTAAGAGTGCCCTTGCCCTTAATTGTAAAATTTCCGAATTCACACAATTCGCCCGTAAGAACTATTTCTATCCTGACCTGCCCAAAAATTACCAAATTTCCCAATTTGAAGAACCGCTGGC
>DAOVNU010000201.1 GCA_030630065.1 bacterium
AAAGCATCACCTATACCTATACCGAGCCGACAATCTTCTATGAGTATGTTCTGGATACAGCAAAGATTGCCAGAAAGGAAGGGCTGAAAAATTATATGCATTCTGCCGGTTTTATCAATCCAAAACCTTTAAGAGAATTATGTAAACACCTTGATGCCGCCAATGTAGACCTGAAAGGATTCAGCGAAAATTACTATCAGAAACTTTGCCAGGGGCATCTGGAGGATATTTTGAGGAGTTTGAAGATTATTAAAGAAGAAGGTGTCTGGCTGGAGATTACCAATTTAATCATTCCCACCTTAAATGATGACCCGAAGTTAATTAGAAAGATGTGTCTGTGGATAAAAGATAATTTAGGTGCGGAGACGCCGCTTCATTTTTCCCGCTTTTACCCGATGTATAAATTGAGAAATCTTTCGCCAACTCCGATTTCTACTCTGGAGAAAGCAAGGAAGATTGCCCGGGATGTGGGCTTAAAGTTTGTCTACATCGGAAATATCCCCGGGCATCAGGGTGAGAATACCTATTGTCCTGCCTGCCATAAACTTTTGATTGAGAGAGTGGGTTATTCTATCCTCGCAAATAATTTGAATAAAGGTAGATGCAAGTTCTGCAGGAGGAAGATACCGGGAATATGGGAATAAGGAAGAGAGAAACTTTTCTACGCAATCTATTTTTTTTAGGTATTTTCTGTAGTTGCCTGATTTATCAGGCGATGGGGATTTTCTGCGAAGAAGTAAAAAAACCGAACGTGGCGGATAGTTTTTATCCTGCTTCTGCAAAAAAGTTAGCCGCGATGGTGGACAACTTCATTGTTAGGGCAAAGGTTAAACCAATAGAGGGGGATATTGTTGCCATTATTGCTCCTCATGCCGGTTACCAGTTTTCCGGGTCGGTTGCCGGGTATTCTTTTAAGAGTATAAAAAATAGGAAGTATGAAACGGTAATCGTTATTGGTCCCAGCCATTATCTCCCCTTTGATGGGATTAGTGTCTACAACGAAGGTTTCTTTGAAACACCCCTGGGGAAAATTAAGATTGATTCTCTTTTAGCCGAAAGATTAATCAATGAGCATAAAAAAATAAGGTTTTATCCTCAGGCATTTGTCAGGGAGCATTCAATAGAGGTAGAACTTCCCTTTTTACAACGTTCCTTGAAAAATTTTAATCTTGTTCCGGTGGTGATGGGTAATCTTTCCCGGGAAAACTGTAAAATCTTAGGGAAAGCATTGGCGAAAGTGATTAAGGACAAAAAGGTGCTCCTCGTTGTTAGCACCGATATGTCGCATTTCTATCCCGATAACCTTGCCGTCAAAATAGACAGGGGAACGATTGCAGAACTGAAGAAATTTAATCCGGAGAGTTTGTTTAATAAAATCTCCAGGGGTGAATGCAAACTTTGTGGTGCTGCTCCGGTTGTTTCAGGGATGATTGCAGCGCAGATTTTAGGCGCTAATCGAATCAAGGTTTTAAAATATGCCAATTCCGGTGATGTTACCGGGGATAAAAGCAGGGTTGTTGGTTATATGGCGGCGGTGATTTACAAAGAAAGGAAGGAAAAAATGGAATTAGGTGAAAAGCAGAAAGAGAGGTTGTTAAAAATTGTTAGGAGTTCTATTGAAAGTTATTTAAAAAACGGAAGCATTTTGAAG
>DAOVNU010000117.1 GCA_030630065.1 bacterium
AATAGCGTAAGGATTGCATGGGCTAAATCTTCGGGGTCTTTTGGAGGAACAAGTAAACCTGTCTCTTTGTCCTTAACCATTTCAGGGATTCCTCCTACACTGGTAGCAACTACCGGTAAACTAGCCGCCATTGCCTCCAAGACGCAAACAGCTAAGGGTTCCCTTATGGAAGGAAGGACGTATAAGGTAAGTTTTGCTAAAATTTCTGCAATATTCTTCTGATAACCTGTAAAAATAACATTTTTAGTAATCTTTAATCTCTTTGCTAATTGCTCTAAATCTTTACGCAATGGACCCTGACCGACAATAAGAAATTTGGCTACGGGAATCCTCTCCAAAACTATCGGTATTGCTCTGAGAAGATATTGGTGGCCTTTAACCAAACGAAGATTTGCTATCGTACCAACGAAAATATCCTTCTCTTCCCTCTTGAAAATAAACTGGTCTGCGTCAACCCCATTATAAACAACGATAATCTTTTCCGGTTTAACCTTCCCATAATTTATCAATTTCCTCTTGACATCTGAAGAAACAGCAATAATCTTATGATTAACCTTTCTCATAATAGAATTATTAACCAGGGAAGGGGGGGAATTTTTCTTAATGGGAAGTCCGTGAGAGGTATAAAGAAAAATAGGGATTTTCTTCCACTTTTTGATCAGAGCACCGATAATATTGCTATGGTAAAGGTGGGTATGAAGAATATCGATTTTTTTTCCTCTCAGATCAGGAAATATCTTTAAAAGAGAGATAAAGTCGAATTTACTTTTCATCTTCAATGATATCGCCTCTATCCCCAATTTCTTTGCTTCCCCAATCAAAGGACCCGCGCCTGAAAGAACAAGAAGGCACATAGAATACTTGTTCCTATCAAGTCCTTTTATTAATGCAAGAATAATATTTTCTGCTCCCCCAATCTTAGAATCTGTCGCCAGATAAAGAAGATTAATTTTTTCCATTATTCTTCTCATTATTCTTCAATAAAGAAAGAATCTTCTTTGCTCCCTGCGCCTCTGGGTCATATCTTAAGGTGATTTCGGCTTCTTTTTGAGCAAGGTCAAACTCCTTTAAATTAAAGTGAACGGTTGCTAAAATCTGATGTCCCAACGGACTCGTTGGTAAGAGGGAAATTAAACTCTTTGCTCTCTTTAAGGCCAAAAGCAGATTACCTTCAGCAATATCGCTATTTACATTTTTATAGGTGAGAAAAACAAAATTTTTTAGAGCGACAGAGCCAATCTTCCCACCCTTCCAATTGTTAACAAAAGGGAAGAGAATAAGCAGAAGAAAAAGGGCGATTACGGCAGGAATGGGTTTTCTTTCTCTAATCTTAGAAAAGAGCCAGTCAATAAAGAAGGCGGCAAATAAAATCAAACAGCCCACCGCAGGAAGGCGATAGCGGGAGGTAACAAAAAAGGCAATAACCCAGAGGATATTACAAAGGGTAAAGAAAAATAAGAGAAGAGACCTTTTATTGAGAGCAAGGAATAATCCCAGAACACCCAGGGGAACAAGAAGACCAAAACCAAACAAAGGAAATCTGAGGGTTCTGGTAATTTTGCTCAGGAGGTAGATATTTAAGTTCTGCGGCCATTCATAACTGTTAAAGAAAAACATAAACTTTTTCCCTTGAAGTTTCCAGAAAATCCCGGAAAAAACAGAAGCTAACGGCTTCTTGGGATACATAAAAAGACCAATAGAATCAAGGCAATTGCCGATTTTGTAGTTAACCGGCCCATTGGAGCAGATAGGAGTGAACCTTCCGGATAGTTTATAATTCCTGATTGTCACCGGAGAGATAACAATTATTGTTAAGAGAATTACAATTACCCAGGACAAAAATGGATTACCACCCCCTCCCTCTTTCCCTCCCCACTTGTGGGGGATGGCTTGGGTGGGGGGATATACCAACAACCCAATGAGCAAAAAGGGAAGAAACAGCAGAATGGTCGGTTTAACCAAAGCGGCCAATCCCAGCACCAAACCCACTAAAATCCATCTTTTGTAGTCCTTTTCTCTTAAAGCCCAATAAATGATAAAGATCGTAAAAATATTCAAAAATAGAATTAAACTATCACTTAAAAGGGGCACAGAATAAAAGATGGACGGCCGATAAAAGGCGGCAAAGAAAGCGGCAAGAAGGCCCACTCTTTTATTAAAAAGCCATTTACCCAGGAAGAATAAAAGGAGACAGAGAAGAGTGTCCAGAAGAATTTGAATAAAAGCAACGGCAAAATAATTACTGCTGCCGAACATTTTATAAATTCCGGCAACAAAGTATGGGTACCCCGGAGCCATATAAAAAACTTTACCATCTCCTGTCCAGGGATTTTCTACAATATTGTTGGCCCAGTTATTAAACGTTCTCTGGTCCATTCCCTTCATCAAACTGGCATTAAAGAAAACGGTAGGGCGGAATTCCAAAAGAAAGGAAAATCTGATAAAAAAAGCAAGCAATAGAATTATTCCTAAATAGAGGTAAGGGGACTTCCAACGATTTTTTAAGGGGTCAAATCTTGACATTTTTACGTTTACGGGGTCAAATCTTGACATTTGACAGTTAAATTAGCTTGATGAATCAGGTAACTACCGGTCGAGCAAGCTCGACCATTACATTATTGCTTATGTAGTGGCAAAGATTGCTTTGCCTGAATTATTTTTATCAGTGTCTCTTGCAAGTCAACTTCAGGAGAGAAATTGATTAGTTTTTGAATTTTAGTAATATCCGGCACTCTTCTGCGCATATCCTCAAATCCCTCCTTGTATGCTTCACTGTAAGAAATATGAATGATTTCGGAGCTGCTCTGCGTTAATTTCTTGACTAATTCTGCCAGTTTATTAATCGTAATCGCACCCTGGGGATTCCCGATATTGAAAACCTCCCCGAAGGCAGAAGGTTCTTTTGTTAAAGATTCCATCGCTTTCACTACATCACTGACGTCGGTAAAGCAACGCACCTGTTTTCCATCGCCATAGACAGTAATGGGCTTTACAGTGAGTGCCTGTTTAATAAATCTCGGTACAACCATTCCATAACTACCGGTCTGCCGGGGACCAATGGTATTAAAGAGCCGAACTACAATCACCGGCAATTTTCTCTCCTGAAAATAGGCAAAAGAGATAAATTCATCCAGAAGTTTGGTGCAGCCGTAACTCCATCTTCTCATTTTTGCAGAACCAAAAAGAGAATCGCTACTTTCTGAAAAGGGAATTTTCTCATTTTTCCCGTAGACCTCCGAGGAGGAAGTAAGCAAGACCTTTTTCTTAAAATCGCTGGTAAGTTCCAGGACGTTCTCCGTCCCCTCAACATTGGTCTTGATTGATTTTAATGGCTCTTCAATCACCATTTTTACCCCAACCGCAGCCGCAAGATGAAAGATGAAATCATTTCTTTTAA
>DAOVNU010000045.1 GCA_030630065.1 bacterium
CTGGGCAAAAATCTCCAGGATTAAACTGGTGCGGTCAATAACCCTTATCCCAATGACATCTCTCAGGTTTCTCTGCTGGGCCGGGGAAAGTTCCCGGTCAAAGACAAGAAGATTCGCCTCTTCTTTATCTGCAATTTCGCCGATAAACTCTATTTTTCCCTTAGAAAGATAGGTCGCCGGGGAAGGTATCCTTTGTTTAACAATTTTTGTCTTAACTATATTAAGACCGCAACTCCTTGCCAAATCATTCAACTCTCCTTCCTTTTCCTCTACGTCCCAGCCATTTTTATTTTCTTCTAAAACAATGAGAACCGTCCTTGCTCCCCCAAAACCCTTTGCTTCAATTTTGTTCATTAATTACCTTCTCAATCTTTCCGTGGTAACCGCTCCTTTACCGGCAACATCTTTGGAAATTTTTTATGTGGCTCCTTCTGGTACCAATAGGCAACGGAAGAGTAATCATCGCCCCTATTATTGGCATGACCATGTTCTATCGTTACCTTGATTGATTTTTTAAATGGGATTGGGTCTAATATATGAAAGCGGTATATTGTCCACTTTCCTTCCCAGTTCTTGTGTTTTTTATTAAAGAGAGAGGTTCCGGCAAAGAGATATGGTTTATCCTGCATTCCCCAGGCATTACAAAAATAGTCCTCGGTCCCGGTTCCGTGTAAGGAAGGCGGCCATTTTTCCCCATCAACAAAGACCATATCATCCCCTTCTCCCCACCAACCGGTGGAAAGGTTATGGACACTCAAGTTACAGCCAACATAATGTCCCTTACCTTCTGCCTCTAAAATAAGATAATTTTCCTTTCCAGTAAGGTTGCTTTGTTTACTTTGAGGAATCCTTTTATCAAATTTTACCGCTTTACAGGGATTCTCTCTTCTCCACTGGGCGTGGAAATATGCTACATTTTGTATTTTTTTATGCTCTTCATAATCTATGTAGTAGTAAAAACTCCTCACCGGAACTGCACATTCATTAACAATCTCTACCCGGGCATTCCTGGCAAAGGGCATCGGAAAGTAGCAGTTCATTGCCGTGTGCCCCCCATCTTCACCTGTCCCATCTGTCATATTTAAAGGTAAGGACTGGTAAGCACTTACCTTGCCATGCCCCACGCCAAAGAAGTCCCCTACCGGAACCTCCACACTAAAATTTTTTTCTTTATCCCAGTAGACTCTTAAAATTAACTTTCTTAAATAAAATTTATCCTCGCAACCTACCGTAAACCAGATATGCCTGATAACCCCGCTTCCTTTAATGTTAGCTAAAACAGCTGTGCCTTTTGCGGGAATAGAAATGCGGTCTGCATTCCCTCCGGTTTTATCATAACTACTTACCCTTCTTGCCTTAAAATCCTTAAAATTCATCAAATCTTTAAGCATAATTTCTCCTTAGCTTCTTCATAATTTTGTATGTTCTCTGCGCCAGAGCAGAGATTCTTCTTTCCTTTATGCCAACAATATTAGTTTCCATCTGGTCATTAAGGCAAGCGACCCATTTTTTAGGCAGTTTTTTCGCTCCGAGGATAACCCCCATTATCGAGCCAACTGTTGCTCCATTACAATCAGTATCCCATCCCCCCATTACCGCTGTACAAATTGCCTTTTCAAAATTTCCCTTACAATGAAGAAGCCCCATCGCTACAAGGGCAGCGTTATTTATGGTATGAACCGGGTGATAACTACCATACTCTCTCTTAATCTTAGTATAGGTTTTCTTCCAATCGGTATTCTTCTTGCCCTCTTCCAGTACCATATAAATAGCCCTGCTCAATCTACAGTTTTTGGGAATCTTTGATAAACCTGTCTGGATAATATCCCCAACTCTATCTGTAATAAAGGCAGCAGAAATCATAGACGCTACCCACACCTCTCCATAGATGCCATTTTTGATATGGGAAAGAGAAGCATCGCGCTCGGCAAGCTCTGCTGCCAATTCTGGAAGACCGGGTGCTACATATCCCCAGATATCAGCTCTAATCTGGGCGCCAATCCACTCCTGATAAGGGTTCTTAAAGGTAGCTGTCTCAGGTGGTTTGATACCATTGACTAAATTTTTATAAGCTATTTTTTCTGCGGTAAAAACGCTATTGAAAGGTAAATGAGTTAACCATTGGGAGCCAACATCTTCGGTAGTAAAGTTTAATCCCGACTCTTCCAAGATATGCAATCCGATGACGGTATAATCAAGATCATCATCCCGCACCATATGCGTGATGTTGCCCAAAAGGCAATTATTTTCTCGGGTAAAGTTTTGATATTCTTTTTTTGGATGTGAAAGAGAGGGAAAATAATTAGAAAGGGGATAGGTCCTGGCTAATTTCAAGAATTTCTCTATTTTCTCCTTTTTCCATCCTTCTACCGGTTTACCCAGAAGACATCCGGCACAGCGGCCTAACCAGCCACCGTAAATCTTATTATACAATTCTCCATCCGATAATTTAGTTTCCCGAACTTTTTTAATCTTATCCACAAAAATCCTCTTTCATTCCTAACTGGCCCCTTTCCCTTTCATCTTTACAGAAATTTTTCTTTCATTTTTATTGATGATTGATAATTCTACCTCTAAATATTTCTCCGGGAGGAAATTCTTTGCTCTTTCCGCCCATTCAATAACCACCACCCCTTTGCTGGAGAAGTATTCCTCATAGCCAATAGTATTTAACTCCCCTGGTTTCGTTAAGCGATAGAGGTCAAAATGAAAAAGGGGAACTTTACCCGGGTATTCTTTAATCAGGACAAAGGAGGGACTTCGGACAGGGTTGCCCTTGATTCCCAATCCTCTGGCAATCCCTTTGGTAAGAACTGTCTTACCACTCCCCAATTCCCCGCTAAGAGCAACTACATCCCCGGGAAGAAGCAGTTTTCCAATCCTTTCTCCTAACCTTTTTGTTTCGGCAGGGGATTTAGTGAGGAGAAGTAGAGATTGACTCATAATTTGAAATGGTCAAAGCCTGTTTCTTTCAAATGAATGTTTTTATTTCTCTCATCAAGAAGGATAATTCCTCTCTTTGTGATTTCACCAATCTGGGTGATAGAAAATTTGGCTGATTTTATTAAATTATTGTATTTCTTGGAAACAGTAAATAAAAGTTCAAAGTCCTCCCCGCCGGTTAAAGCATTTTGTAAAGAAACCGCTTCTCGAGAAACCGGAATTTTGCTTTGCTCAATTCTTGCGCCGACATTACTTGCCTCACAGATTCTTTTTAAATCGCTCAAGAGACCATCGCTGATGTCAATCATTGCGGTGGGATGAAGATTCTTTACTAAATATCTTGCCTCTTTTACACGAGGAATAAAGGAGAGATGCTTGCCGGATATTGAACCACCTAATCTTCCGGTAACATAGATTTTGTCTCCTATTTTTGCCCCTTTTCTCAGGGTTAAATATTTCTTTTCCACCTCTCCGGTAAGCGATATATTAATCACAAGTTTGGAGGAAGAAACCGTATCCCCCCCTAAAATTTTTACGTCAAATTTTCTGGCGATAGTTTTTATTCCGCGATAGAGTTCATCAACAAATTTTAGAGAGGTATTTTTCTTCAGCCCTAAACTGACAAGTCCATATTTAGGGATTCCGCCCATAGCGGCAATGTCACTGATGTTAACCGCCAGGGCTTTCCAGCCAATCTGAAAAGGGGTTGCCTTTTTATTGAAGTGGACACCCTCTATTAGCATGTCGGTTGTCAAAAGAAGATATAAATTTTTTTTATATTTGAGAACAGCCGTATCATCCCCGATACCAACGACTACATCTTTATCAGAAATTTTTTCTGCTTTAGCGATGCGTCTAATTAAACCGAATTCTCCTATATCCTGTAGTAATCTCACTTTTTCTTCCTGCGCATTTCTCCTTCAATCTTCATCGGGAGGCCATAGAGGTCAATGAAACCCTGGGCGGACTTCTGGTCAAAGATGTCTTTTTCGGAATAAGTGGCTAAATTTTCCTGATAAAGGGAAAGGGGAGATTTTCTTCCGACGACGATAGCATTGCCTTTGTAGAGTTTTAGTCGCAGGGTTCCGGAGACCCTTTTCTGGGTTTCGTCAACGAACCTTTCCAGCGCTTTTCTCTCCGGGGAAAACCAGAGCCCATTATAGATAAGTTGGCTATACCTTTCCGCTACCAATCTTTTATAATGAAATGTCTCTTTATCCAGAACCAATCCTTCCAGTGCATCGTGAGCATTATACAGAATTGTTGCCCCGGGCGCCTCATAAACCTCGCGCGATTTAATGCCCACCAGCCGATTCTCCATAATGTCAAGTCGGCCAATACCGTTTTCTCCCCCAATTTTATTTAATTTCTCCAGCAGAGCCACCGGTTGCTCTTCTTTTCCGCTAATCTTAACCGGGACCCCTTTTCTAAATTCAATCTCCAGATACTTTTCCCTATCCGATGCCTTTTTAGGGGAAACGGTTATCTGGTAAGCATCCTCAGGGGGTTCTTTCCAGGGGTCCTCTAAAACACCACACTCAATCGCTATCCCCCAGAGATTTTTATCAATACTGTAAGGACTCTTTTTTGTGGCAGAAACAGGAATTTTCTTTTTCCGGCTATAAACAATTTCCTCATTTCTTGATTTAAATTTCCATTCCCGGGCCGGAGCAATAATCTTTAGCTCTGGAGCTAATGCCTTAAAGGTTAATTCAAACCGCACCTGGTCGTTCCCTTTTCCGGTGCATCCGTGAGCTAAAGCGGTCGCCCCCTCTTTTTTGGCAATCTCTACCATTCTTTGTGCAATCAATGGTCGGGAAAGAGCGCTAATTAAGGGATATTTCCCTTCGTAAAGTGCATTTGCGGCCAAAGATTTAAAAGCAAAATCCTTCAGGAATTTTTCTCTTAAATCCTCCAGATAAATCTTCTTTGCTCCGGTGGCTAATGCCTTATTGTGTATACCCCTTCCATCTTTTATCTGACCCAGGTCCGCCGTATAGGCAATAATCTCCGCATCATAATTTTCCCTCAGCCAGGGGATAGCAATGGAGGTATCCAGACCCCCGGAATAGGCAAGAACAATCTTTTCTTTTGTCATTATTTTCTCCCATTAAATCTCAGCCCTTCGTCTAACATAGATAAATAATTGCTGATGGGGATATAATTGGAAATTGAATTTCCCGAGCCCAAGGCATATCTTCCTCCCTGATGACAAATCTCTAAAGTCCTTCGCACATAAGAACGCAAATCTTTTTCGCTAAAACTTGCTAAGACATTCATGTCAATTCCGCCCAGGACAGCTATCCTTTCACCATACTTCTTCTTGAATTCAGTTACAGGAATAATAGCGTCTTCAAAAGAATGTTTCCCATCAATTCTAACTTTATTAATCAAGTCATCCATTATCACCTCTACATTTCCACAGGAATGCAAGAAATAAGGAAGGTCATTTTGATGGGCCAAAGCGGCATATTCTTCATGCCAGGGAAGAACATTTTCCCGAAGAACCTTGGGAGGAAGAAGGGTGGCAGTTTTAAACCCCATGTCATCCCCTTGGAAAAAGGATACTAGATTGGGTAGGCCAATGAGGTTTTTGTAATAGGTGAGAATTCCTTCCCCCACTTTCTGAAAAACTGCCTTTACTAACTTTGGCTGGTCATAAAGTCCATAGCATAACCCTTGATAGGAAAGAAGACCAACTACATTTTCTTCTACGCCAGCTCCATGGGATACAATCAAACCCATTCCTTCTGGCAAGTTCTTACTAACAAATTCGAAAGGAGAATAGTCGAAAGTATCTGCATTGGGCCAGGAATAAGTTTCGAAATCTTCCCAATTTTTGATCACTCCCTCTGTCTCCTCAGCCCAACTTCTTTCTCCTATGGAGAGACCGGCAGTATCCTTTCCAATTCTGCTTTTACTCCGAAATCCAATATTCAGTTCCAATCGGACGTAATCATAACCCATCCGGTACCAAAAATCGATATAATTCTTCCAGTATTGCTCCTGCGTCTTCAGGTCTTTGGGGTCATACTCAACCCACTTCTGGCCTAAATACTTTTCGCCGATGTGCTTCCTTACTATTTCATCAACTAGATACTCCATCAATGGCACCGCAGAAGAGGTTTTCTCTCCCATCATTATCTCTTTGAAATTTTTAATATCTGGACTGGGATTTTTTAATGGTACTAACATTATAACCCTCCTCTCTATATCTCCTTCCTTACCGCAATCTCATCGCAATTAGGGAATTTTGGACAGTTAAGACATTCCGCCCAGATTTTATGGGGAAGAGATGTTCTGGGAATGCGGCAGAAACCCAGTTTTTCAAAAAAGGACGGCACGTAGGTCAGGGCAAAGACCTTTTTTAGATTTAGTTTCTTTGCTTCTTTGAGGACTCTTTTTATAAGAAGATTACCAATCCCCTGACGCTGTTCTTTCTCGGCTACCGCTAAAGAGCGAATTTCCCCCAAATCCTTCCAGGTGATATGCAATCGGCAGCAAGCAATGGCTTTATTTTTTTCTTCGTAGACCCAGAAATCGCGCAGGTTTTCGTAAAGTTGGTTGATGCTTACCGGCAGCATCTTTCCCTCCCCGGCAAAATTATTGATTAATTTCTGGATTCC
>DAOVNU010000062.1 GCA_030630065.1 bacterium
AAAACTCTTTGGCCCGTATACACGGGCTTAGGGAGGCAAGGAAGTTCTCCTTCATCGGCACGCTTGCTTTCCCCAGCGAGGAACTCTTCACTCTCATTCCTCCTCGCTCATCCTTCGGATACCGTGCCCGCTTCGTCGTCATGAAGGCACTCTTCAGGAAACTTCCTCGCCTTAGGGTGTAAAACACAAAGAGAGGACTGTTTCTGTAAGCGTGCCTTGTGAATCTGTGAGCGGGCATGGTGTCTGCCAGAGGCAGACGAGCGAGCAGATTTACAGAGTGAAATCAAACTCGCTGGGTTTGATGAACGTGCCGCTGAAGAAGATAGTCCGAACGTATTATGGATGAAAGGAAAGAGGGATGGATTGCACTTAATCTTATTGAACCCCTGGGTTATGTCAGAATCC
This sequence comes from bacterium, assembly GCA_030630065.1. Lineage (GTDB taxonomy): Bacteria > Ratteibacteria > UBA8468 > UBA8468 > UBA8468 > DAOVNU01. Next base: position 406 of record DAOVNU010000062.1, read on the forward strand.
AGAATCTCCTGAAAAGGTTCAAAGAGCCGAAAAAGGTTTTTAGCGCATCCTTGTCAGAATTGCTTGCGGTTCCGGGGATTAATAAAGGTATTGCCGGGAAAATCAAAAGTTTCTCCTCTCCCTCTTTGGAAAAGGAGCTGAAACTCATCAAGGAGCGCGGGATTTCCGTTATTACTTTAGAGGATGAAGATTACCCCTCTAATCTCAAATTGATTTATGACCCCCCTCCTGTTCTCTACGTTCAGGGAAATCTTGAGAAGAAAGACAGGTTAGCCATTGCCATTGTGGGCACGAGAAGATGCTCCTACTATGGACGCAAAACCGCGGATTCTCTCAGTTATGAACTTACGAATCGGGGTTTTACCGTTGTCAGCGGGATGGCGCGGGGGATTGATACCGTCTGTCATAAGGCAGCTTTAAAAGCAGGTGGTAGAACTATTGCCGTCCTGGGAAGCGGACTGATGCATATCTATCCGAGAGAGAATGGGGAATTAGCCGCAAAGATTGGTAAAACCGGAGCCGTTATCTCAGAATTTCCTCTTCTCACCGCTCCCGAGCGCAGAAACTTCCCCCAACGCAACCGTGTTATCAGCGGACTTTCCTTAGGTGTTGTCGTTATTGAAGCCCCCAACAGGAGCGGTGCCCTGATTACCGCCGACTTTGCTCTTGAGCAGGGAAGGGAGGTTTTTGCTCTTCCGGGCAACGTTGACCAGTCCACGAGTTCAGGTACCTTACGTCTCATCAAACAAGGGGCGAAGTTGGTAACAGGAGCAGACGATGTAATTGAAGAATTAGGTGCGCTGATTAATCTTTTGCCGAAAAAGAAGGTAGGAAAAGAGGAAAAGGTAATTCCCGATGGATTGAAGGGAGAAGAGAAAGGGCTCTACCATTTGCTGACGAACTCCCCCCGGCATATTGATGAAATTATAAAAAATAGCGGGCTTTCTGCCTCCGCAACCGCCGCTCTCCTGATGACCTTAGAACTAAAGGGATTGGTAAAACAACTCCCGGGTAAGTTGTATGTATTACCTTGATTTTTTGGACTCTTTTGCGGTAAAATAGTAGAAGTTGATAAATAGAGGGGGGAAAAATGAGAATATTTAGCAGAATGTTGGCCTGGATTTATAGTATTACCTCTCTGGCGGTTGCCTTCTTTTGTCTTGCTCTTTCTTCGGGGCGACTTTCCGTTGAACAGATGGAGTTGTATCTTAGGGATGTTAACCCGGTCACCATGGGTATTATTGGCGCTGTATTGGTTATTCTGGGAATGCTTTGGGTCGTATTCATCCTTGAGTATCTTCACAAAAGTCGGTCAATCTCTTTTGACAATCCCGGAGGCGAGGTGAAACTTGCCCTCTCGGCAATCGAGGATTTTATTATTAAACGTGTCCTGGCGCAAATCAAAGCGGTAAGGAGAATTAAGACAAAGGCATTTGCCACGTCCAGGGGATTAAAATTGATTAATCGGGTAGTGCTCTGGTCTGATAACGATATTCCCAGTACCTGTGCGGAAATTCAGGATTTGATTAAGAAATATCTTCAGGATATTCTCGGGGTAGAGCGGACATCGGTAATCAAGGTAAACGTGGCGGCACTCTCCACGCATGTTGGAGAGGAAGAGCCAAAAGAGGAAGAACCGATAGTTTACGAATGAGGGGCTCGGAAGTTTACTCCAGCGGCACGCTCGCAGAGATGCTCACTATAGGCAACTCTCTATCCGGGCATTCATACGTTGCCAAATGCCGCTTAGAGTAAACTTCCTCGCCTTGATGGGTAAAAGAAAAAATGAAGAAGGAGAAAATTGTTGCTTTAATTAAGGAGAGTATTAAGGTAAAGGAAGAACTTCTTGTGCCGGAAAATATAAAACTCATTGATGAAATCTCTCAAGAGGTTGTAAAAACCCTGAAAAGAGGAGGAAAAATCCTCTTCTGCGGCAATGGAGGAAGCGCTGCCGACTCCCAGCATTTAGCGGCTGAATTTGTCGGAAGGTTCAAGAAAGAAAGAAAAGCAATTTCGGCTCTCTCCCTTACCACCAATACCTCTATCTTAACCGCTATTTCCAACGACTATGGTTTTAAGAATGTTTTTAGTCGTCAGGTGCAGGCCCTGGGAAAAAAAGGTGACCTTCTCATTGGAATCTCCACCTCCGGAAACGCAGAGAACGTTATTTTGGCGGTGAGAATGGCTAAAAAGATAGGAATAAAGACCGTCGGGCTTACCGGAAAAGACGGAGGAAAACTCGCAAAAATTTCTGACATTTCGTTTGTTGTTCCTTCCAACGATACCGCCCATATCCAGGAGGCGCATATCTTGATTGGTCATATCCTCGCCGAGATTGCCGAAAAATAAAGGGGTCAGGTCTCCACATTTGACAAAATGAAAGTTAAATCCTTGCCCGGATTAAAAAGAATCGTTAACCGACTAAAGAACAAGGGCAAAAAAATTGTCTTTACCAACGGCTGTTTTGACCTTTTGCATCCCGGGCACATTTACTACCTGAAGGAGGCAAAGAAAAAGGGAGACATCCTTATTTTAGGGTTAAATAGCGATTCTTCCCTAAGAAAACTGAAAGGAAAAGGAAGACCCTTAATTCCTCAAAAGGATAGAGCCGAAGTCCTTGCTAACTTTGAATTTATTGATTACATCTTTATTTTTAATGAGTTAACCCCGCAAGAGGCAATCAGAGCAATCTCCCCCGATGTTCTGGTCAAAGGGGGCGACTACAAAAAGGAAGAGATAATCGGCGGAAAGTTCGTAGAAGAAAAAGGCGGCAAGGTCATCATCATTCCCTTCCTGAAAGGTCATTCCACCACCAAATTGATTAAAAAGATAAAGAGAGCCGGGAATACTTCATTGTAGGGTCACAACCTCTTTCCTTTCTTTACAACATATAAGTTGTAGAGGATTTGACTTTACAACATATAAGTTGTATAATTATGGAGATGATTAAAAGAACTCCTTTAATAAATTATCAGGAAAGAGTGCTGAAAATATTATCCGGGAGGATTAAGAATTTTTATCTTGCCGGTGGGACTGCACTCTCCCGCTTTTACTTTCAGCATAGAGATTCTGATGACCTTGATTTTTTCACACAACGTTTTCTTCCTCTAAGAGTTGAAAAGATAAAAGAGGTAATCGCAAGAGGACTCCAAAAAAAGATAGAACTTATTGCTGAGCAAACTAAAGAGGGAAAGGCAAAAATGATGGTCTACAATGTTTCTTTAACAAAAAAACAGTTTTTGAGAATCGACTTTGTTGAAGATTACCTGAAGCTTATCCGTCCGCTGAACGTTGTAAATGGAATCCCGATAATCTCTCTTCAGGATATTTACATCAGGAAGATATATGCTATTGTCGGTTTCGTTGCGGGAGAAGACGTTATTGGTCGCAAGATTATTACCGGACGTCAGGAAGCAAAGGATTTCTATGACCTCTTCTTTTTATCCCAAACATATATGCCCTTGTCGGATTTTGCTTTTCGCTATTGTGACCAAGTTAGACAGGAAGGGTTGATTAGATGGTTTCGCACTTATAATCGGCTCGCAATAAAAAGCGGTTTGTTAGATTTAAAAACAAAAAAGAAACCTGATTGTCAAAATATAGAACGACTTTTTAAAAAGGAAATTGATGAGTTAATCAGGAGAAAGGTCAATTTTATATGAGAAGAGATTGGTTGTGGGACAGAAGAATTTCTGATTACAAGGTAAAACATATTTTATCCAATCCTGATGATCAAGAATTTATTTCTCTTGCCGCTTTACTCCTAACACGCAAGAATTCCCCTCCTGAGGTTTTGAAAAAATATATTTCTCCTGTCAATTTCTGCCGTTTTTGGCCCAGCATAAAAAAGAGAATGCGTAAGGATTCGTGGAACAATCCACGCATCGAGTTCTGGCAGGCTATCTATGAGAAAGTTTCAGAGAAATTAAGGGAAAAAGGCGTCTCAATTAAATTAAAGAGACAAAAAAAGACAGATAAACTTTTCGCAGAGATAGGCAATCAGATTAAGAGAATGCGTTTAGAAAAAGGTATGACCCAGGTGGATTTGGCAAGGGATCTAAATATTTCTCAACAGATAATCTCCAGAGTTGAAAAAGGCCGAGAAAATCTCTCTCTTGATACTTTGAGAAAATTTGTCACTCAACTTGGAGGAAAAATAAGATTAGAGATAAAATGACTCTGTTTAAAGGAAATAAGGAACTACTGAATAAGGAAAGGTTGATATTTAGCGAGAAAAGGAGTAAAATAAATATCGGGTGAGATAAAAATGGAAAATTGGAAAGATTATATTTCAGTTGAGCCGAATATTTGTCACGGACAGGTCTGTATTAAAGGTACGCGCATTATGGTATCCATTATCTTGGACAATTTGGCGGCAGGTATCAGTCAGGAAGGAATATTAAAGAGTTACCCATCCCTGACTCAGGAGGATATTCAAGCGGCAATTGCCTATGCGGCGGAATTAGCACGCGAAGAGATTATACCGGTGGCAAGCAGGATATCTTAATGAAATTTAAGATTGATGAGAATTTACCTATTGAGTTTGCGGATTTGCTCATTGTACGCGGTTACGAGGCTACAACCGTTATAGGACAGAAGCTACAAGGAAAGCCGGATGATACTATTTTAGGTGCTTGCCTGAGAGAAAAAAGAATTCTTGTCACTTTAGACCTGGATTTTGCAGATATTAAAACCTACCCTCCAGCACAGTTTCCCGGTTTTATTGTGTTCCGAGTGCCTCGCCAAAATAAGAGAATTCTTACCAATCTTTTTCAACGTATAATCCCGCTGATAAACCAAAAACCTTTAGAACATCGCTTATGGATTATCGAGGAAACCCAAATTCGCATTCGGGCTTGAGAATTATAAAAAAAGAATACCTTCGAGCATTCCTTACCAGTTCCTGACAAAGGTTTATCTTGCGGAAAGAGTGAAGTAGGAATTGTCAACGGTAAAGAGATAAACTACCCGAAAAATGTCTGAAAAATATTTCTGTCCAAAGTGCGGGGAAAAAATAAAATGAAAAAGATTTGGTTA
>DAOVNU010000035.1 GCA_030630065.1 bacterium
ATAACATCTTCTCCACAACGTTCTGGGTGGCAATTCCGGCGTGGTCTGTCCCGGGCAGCCAGAGGCAATTAAAACCAGACATCCTTTTATAGCGGATAATAATATCCTGAATGGTATTATTTAAGGCATGACCCATATGCAAACTGGCGGTGATATTGGGCGGAGGGATAACAATGGTATACGGCCTTTTTTTGGAATTGTTTTCCCCGTAAAAATAGTTATTTCTCAACCAGAAACGATACCATTTCTCCTCAATCCCTTTTGGGTTATACTGACTGGGAATCTCCATTATCATTGCAATTATAGTAAACTATTGGTTCAAAGTCAATTTTGCAAAAATTGACAAAGTTCCGTCTACCCTCTAAAATAATCTATGATAGGATAATTAAATGAAACTCTGGCATAAGAGGAAAATTGGATTGGCGTTAGGAAGCGGTGCCGCCAAAGGGCTTGCCCATATCGGAGTCCTTGAGGTATTGGAAGAGGAAAAAATCCCTATTCATTGCATTGCCGGGACAAGCATCGGGGCTTTAATCGGCGGTTTCTATGCCGCAGGATTAGGGATAAAAAAATTAAAGGAACTTGCTTATCAGACCGATTGGAAAAGAATTGCCCTTTTATTCGCTCCTTCCCTCCCAAGAGGTGGTTTGGTAGGCGGAAAAAGAATTGAAAACCTTCTCCAGTCCTTTTTAGGAAGTAGAAAAATAGAGGAATTACCGATTCCTTTCGCCTGTGTAGCAACCGACTTAACCTCAGGGGAAGAGGTAATAATCGACCGGGGAGATTTAGTAAAGGGGATTAGAGCAAGTATCGCAATGCAGGGAATCTTAAGCCCCGCGATTCTTAACGGAAGAATGCTTATCGACGGCGGGATAATAAATCCTGTTCCCGTAAACATCCTTAGCAGGATGGGAGCAAACTTCATTATCGCCTCAAACGTTAATCCCTCACTCAGCAAACCCCCGGTGAGAATAAAAGATATACAAACTAAAGAGAAGATTGAAATTCCCAATATCTTCACCGTCCTTCTTCAATCGGCAAGTATTATGCAGCAAAAGATAACGGAGGACTCGCTTTCAGGCGCAAATCTGGTGATTAACTCTCCTGTTTTTCACATTAAACTCCTTGAATTCCACCGAGCCAGGGAGGCGGTAGCGGCGGGGAGAAAAGCAATGAAGCAGGTCTTGGAAAACTGGGAGAAGGGGAGTTAAAACTTATTGTCCAATAGGTTTGAAGAAATAAAGCCACCCTTTATTTTAAGATACCCGGAAGGAATAGTGCAGGTAAAATCTTTCTCAGAAATAAGCGGATTAAATTCTATTGATTTGCATTCATAGAATTCATAAACCAATGGGTCGTTTCTGGGTCCGATGATATGCTCCTTTTTTAAGAGAACCTTTTTCTCCTTATCTATCCAATAGATAAGATAAACCTCTGCCCCTTGATATTTCCCCCTGATTTCATAAATCTCTGCGCTTCTCCCGGCAATGGTTGCCTCTCTTATTTTTTGTGCTTCCCCAAAGGGACTCATCTTCAAGGGGATATGCCAGAAAGGTAAACTCCTCCACCCCTTGACATTAAATATTTTTACCTCTCTATTCCTTGCATCAATCTCATAGATATCTTTGCCATCGCAAATTAAATTATCATTGACTCTGAATTTTTTCCCTTTTACCAGAAGTTGAATTTTCTCTTTTCTTCCGGTTATTGCCGGTTTATACAGCCAACTGCTTCTAAAAGATTTGTCCCAGCTATTTACCTCAAATGCAATGCCGGCAGGTTTTCTCCTACCCCAGGCAGAGAGGCAAAAAAGAAAAAAAACACCTAAAAGAAAAATCAATCCTTTTTTACCCATTTTTTAATTATTAGTTAATCTCTCCAAACCCTTCCAGGTCTTTCCCATATCCCCGGAGGTGGTCAGAAAAAGGTTGTACTTTACCCTTGAACTCGGAACAATGTTTAAGAGGTCAGGTTTATATCCCTGAAAGAGTAAATAAACTTTTCCTCTATAGACCTTTACGTAAGGGTCCTTCATCGGAACCAAAAAGCCAAAAGTTTCCGTGTGCCAGGTTTTTCCTCTATCCCGGGTATAGGAGAAATAGAGGGTTTTCTCCTTTACATAAGAAAGATAAACAGTGTTATCGCTTTCGGTAAAGGAGATGCTACTCCCCTGACGTAATCTTTCGGTCTTCCAATCTCTTCCTCCGTTCTGAGAGACCGATAAATAGATATCGCGCACAATTTGCCCTCTCACAGACTGGTACCAAACTACATATGTTGTCCCTTGAGAATCGACGAAGATTTTCGGATTGTATCCTTTACTCCCGGGGATTGTAATCGCGGTTGACCAACGCCTTCCGTAATCGGCTGATTTTGAAAACTGAATCGAGCGGGAGGAACAAACAAAATAAAAATTATCCTTTTTATTAACAAAAAGAGCACTTCCCCAGGCACTATAGGTAAGAGAAACGCTGACTTTACCGATTTCCTGCCAACTTTTACCGCCATTAACGGATTCCTCAATCGGCACCTCGGTCCCGCCGTATAATTTAGGGGTGCGGTAGAGATTCCCTTTAGTATCCTTGGCATCCCTGACTAAAAAATGATTTTCGTATTCCTCTTTAAGTTGGGAATTACTAATTCCCCTTCCCCACCTCCAGGCAGGAAGAATAAAGAAAATGAGAAATAAAACAACAACTTTCTTCATCCAATAATCTCTTGCAAATATTCAACGTCCTTCTTGAGAATTTCTTTTTCTTCTTCCCCGGGAAATTTGCTTAAGGACTCATCCTCAATGGTGATGTCCCCGGTATAACCCGCCTCTTTAAGGATAGAGATTACCTTTTGGTGGTCAATGTCTCCTTCGTAAATCGGAGAAACGAACTTTCCGTATTCCCAGCCAATCTCCCTTTTTATCTCCCTTTTCTCCTGGGGATATTTGATGTTTTTGACATGGGTATGCTTAATCTTTCCGGCATAATAGCTCATAATCCCGTAAATTTCGGAAAGTGGATAGCCATACCAGTAGAAGTTACCGGTATCAAGAGTTAAGCCCAACCTCTCGGAATCTACATTTTGTAAAATCTTGTCCAAAAACTCCTTTTCATTGGCTAATCGACCATGATTTTCCATACCCAAATTTACCCCTGTGTTTTCGGTCAGAGCAAGAATTTTTCTAACGGCAGAGGTGGCCTGAGGGATAAAAATATCCGGCTTGGTCTCTTCACTGTGGGTAGCCAAATCAATTCTAATCGCCTTCACACCAACCTTTTTGGCAATTTCGCAGACCTCAACCGTCCATTTAATTTCTTCCTCTAAATTCCCGGTATCAAAATCATTATGCATCAAAAAGGCACAGTGGTTTACACCGTTTTTGCTCAAACTCTCAGAGAAAGAAGCAATCTCCTCTTCCAGAGAAAGGTCAAAAACCTTGCCTTCGTTACCCGGGAAATTAATGGTCTTACAATCTCTCCCGAGTTCAATCTCTATCGCCGAAACCCCTAATTCCTGCAATGCCTGCCAGGGGTTTTCATTTACCGATTTCAACATCACTTCTCTTATCGCGACATACATTTTTTTCTCCTAAATTAGGGACAGCGACCCTTTTTTAAATACTTACAACTGTCCCCAGCAGAACTGCACCTAAAACTTCCACGAGGTTCCAGACAACGTTAAACAATCCGGAGATAAAGAGGAACATTACGATAAAGATTCCAAAGGGCTCCAGCCGGCGGTAGGATGCCTCTAAACGAGGCGGTAATAAAGCGCTGACAACCCGGGAGCCATCTAAAGGGGGAATGGGAATCAGGTTAAAGATTGCCAGGAGCAAATTAATGAGACAGCCGTATGTTAGAAGAAGACCAAAAGCAGACCTGGGGCTTAGATTAAAAATCCGAAAGAGGAAGGCAATAAAAAAAGCCAGGATAATATTGCTTAAAGGTCCGGCAACCCCGGTAAAGAAAATCCCTTTTTTGTAATCCCTGAAGTTATAAGGGTTAATCGGTACCGGCTTTGCCCAGCCAAAAGCGAATCTTCCTCCGGAGATAAGGAGCATAAAAATGGGTAAAAAGATTGTTCCCATCGGGTCAATATGGGGGAGCGGATTTAAGGTCAGCCGTCCCATTATCTTTGCGGTATCATCCCCACAGAGTAATGCCGCATAACCATGACTGCATTCATGAATAATGATGGAGAAGAACAAAACCGTTAAAAGAGTAATTAAAAATATAGGATTCATTTTATTGCTCTCATCTCCTCCCTCTTGAAAAGACGAGAGAAAAAGAGATAAAAAACAACCCCCATTATAGCAGGAATAAGCACTAAAGCAAATCTATTACTTAAAACAGGAATCCTCCGGCAAAAAAGTAAAGAGCCCCAGACCAAAAACCCCATCAAGCCCGAGATAAAAACGGTCTTTAAAGATGATAAAAGAATTTCTTTACCCTCCAGCCCTTTCAACCTCTTCGCCAAGATAAAAGATAAAATCGCAAGATTGAGAATGCCCACGAGAGCGGTGGAGAGAGCAATCCCGCCCTGCCGTAAAGGTCCCATTAGAATAAGGTCTAAAATAATGTTGGCAAGAATGGAGAGAATACCTACCTTTACCGGTGTCCGGGTATCCTGGATACTATAGAAACCTCTGACCACAATGATGGAGGTTGCATAGGCAAAAAGACCCAAGGAATAGAAGAGCAAGGCAAAAGCGGTATTATCTACCGAGGTGCTCGTAAAAAGCCCGCGCTGAAAGAGCAGAGAAATGATTGGTTTCCTTAGCAAAATCAAACCAACGGAAGAGGGAATAATGATGAAGAGAACGTTGCGCAAAGCAAAGGATAGGGTTTCTTTTAATTTTCTCATCTCTCCCCGGGCAAAGTAGGTAGACAAACTTGGCAGGGTTGCGGTAGCCATCGCCACCCCAAAAACCCCAAGAGGCAGTTGCATCAAACGGTTGGCATACCAGAGGGAGGAGACCATCCCCGAACCAAGTTTTATCGCCAGGAAACTATCCACCAAAATATTGATGGGGGTAACCGCCAGCCCGATAATAGAGGGCGCAAGGAGAATTGCCATTCTTTTAATCGCCGGATGAGAAAAATTAAAATTAAACCGAATCCTTAATTTTCTTTTCTTTAATGCCGGTAATTGAATCAGGAATTGACCCAGGCCGCCGATTAACACCCCGATTGCCAATCCGAAAATTCTTTTCTCTATAGTTTCCCCGAATAAAGGACAGAGAAGAAAAATTGCGCCAATCCAGCAGACATCAAGCATAATCGGGGCAAATGCGGAAGCGGTAAAATGCTGATAGGAATTCAGGATACCCATCACGATTGCCGCCAGAGAAATCAACGTAAGATAGGGCAGAGTGATTTTAAGCAATCTCAGAATAAGTGCGGTCTTATCGGAGAAATGAAAAAAATGGGAAAAAAGAGAAATCCCCGCGATTGAGAGAATCACCAGGGATAAGGTCGCCACCAATGAAAGGGTAAAGGCAATACTGGCTACCTTTTCCGTCTCTTTTTTTTCTTTTGTGGTTACGTATCCGGTGAAAACCGGAATAAAGGCGGTGGAAAGTGCCCCCTCGGCAAAGAGGCGCCGGAAGAAGTTGGGAATCATAAAGGCGATGATGAAGGCATCATAAACTATGGTTGTGCCAAAGAAGTTTGCGGTTACTACCTCTCGGCCCAATCCGGCAAACCGAGAGAAAATGGTAGCTAAAGCAATAATCCCTGCGGCGCGGACAATATGCTTACTTTCCACAGAGAAAACATTACCATAATGGGCTTTTGTTGTAAAGGTAAAAAATCTGCTTATAACTTACCCCTACACCTACCTCCTTCCTTGTCAAAAAAGGGGGGACTTGAGGAGGGAGATTCCTATACAATTTAATTATAACGCTAAAGGATAGTTTCTCCCCCAAGAAGTTTTCTATATCAATATCGAGAGTATCTTTTTTGTGCCCGATAGAACTGGTTCATGGTAATAGTATTTAGGGAGTCCTCGCACAGCGGATGCCCCCGCTGTTGCCCTTGAGTCCAGGAGGAATCTTAAGACGAACTGCAGAACGACAGTACATACCAATGACGTGCCAACCACCACCACGCTTAACCTTGTATTTACCTGAACCCGGTCCTTGAGGGTCATTCACCGGGCTATTGTTGTAATACTTTTCACTATACCAATCAGAGCACCATTCCCAGACATTACCAGAGATATCATAGAGCCCCCAGAGGTTGGGTTTCTTAGTTCCTACAGGATGAGTTTTTTTTCTTGTGTTTCCTTTATCCCACCCATACCAGGCATAATTTTCTATCTCTATACAGTTTGGGTCATCTCCCCAGTAGAATCTGGTGGTTATCCCGGCTCTGGCGGCGTATTCCCATTCTGCTTCTGTGGGAAGTTTGAAACCTCCCCCGGGAACTTTTCCATTGAGCCGAGCAATAAACTCCTGGCAATCATTATAGGAGACCTTCTCTACCGGGTTATTCGTTCCTCTAAAATGACTGGGATTGTCTCCCATAACCGCCTTCCATTGCTGCTGGGTTACCTCATATTTGCCGATATAGAAGGACTTGGTTATTCTTACTCTGTGCTGAGCTTCATCTATCCAACCCCTGCCTTTCTCCGTAGAGGGACTTCCCATCATAAATTCTCCGGGCTGGATAAGAACCATCTCCATCTTTACCCCTTTGCCCAGGTCTATGGAGATTTCTTTACCGGTTGGAGCAGATTGTTGCTCTATTGCCAAAGAAACAACCAAGAGTAGTGCTAATCCCAAAATTAGACTTATTTTCTTTTTCATAGAATCTCCTAAAAAACCTTCTGTAATAATTTTCAAATGTTGAACACTACAGCTTCTTCATCCTTCTGAGAAGGAAGAAGAAGTACGGCTCCCTCACGGAAGTGGAGGCCGATGAGGTCATGGACGAGCTGTTGGAAGAGATCCTGGAGGAGTGATCGATCTCCATTAATGAATCAGTTAAATATTATATCCATATTAATACAAAGAGCTGAGGGAGAAAAATGAAAGGATTAAAAACAATACTCTGCGGCCTGATGTTAATATCATTATTCGGGACATTGTATCTTGATATGGATAATGTTATTGGTGAGCCCGGTTTTTGGACAATGGATTCGGAGCTCTTCGATGCATACGCATCATTTCAGGGTGAGAACACCTACGATCGTTCGGGGTTTGCCGTATCAAGTGCCGGCGATGTCAATGGTGATGGCTATGACGATTTCCTGATCG
>DAOVNU010000154.1 GCA_030630065.1 bacterium
AGTCAAACTTGCTATCTTTGCCTCAATGCTTTTTTCCAGTTTTAGATAAGCGGACCTGCTCTGGCGTGCGACAAAAAGAGAAATAAGCGCCACCAGAACCAAAACCCCGATTAAAATTAATTCTGCCTTTTTCTTTTTCTCCATAATCTTTCTTCTCCTTTCGCTTACGCTTCAGTCGTCGGTCAGGTGCTCACCGACTCGCACCCAACGCTGTCTCGTGCTCCTTACTCGTCGCACAGCGTCCGCTCAATTTCCCCAGCGAGGAAATTTTCGCTCTCATTCCTCCTCGCTCGTCCGCCAATGAACAACGGCAGACACCATGCCCGCTTCGTCGTCATGAAGGCACGCTACAGAAACTTTCCTCGCCTTGAGGAACGAAACCAATAAAAAGAAAAACATTATGGATAATTTAATCTCTATCGCTGATTTGAGCACAGAGGAGATTTTAGAACTTTTTGCCCGCACAAAAGAGTTAAAGAAAAGAAAAAAAGACGGGGAAAAAGTCATCCCCCTTCTCCCGGGAAAAGTCCTGGGGATGTTTTTCCGTAAACCCTCCACCCGTACCCGCATCTCCTTTGAGGTGGCAATGTTTGAATTAGGAGGGAACGCCATCTTCCTTTCTGCCGAAGAGATGCAACTTTCAAGAGGCGAAACAATCTCCGATACTGCAAAAGTCCTCTCCGCCTACCTCAATGGAATTCTGATTAGAACCTTTGCCCAGAAAGAAGTAGAAGATTTTGCTAAATACAGTGAAATTCCCGTAATTAACGGACTTTCCAACCTTTATCATCCCTGTCAGGTTCTCTCCGATTACTATACCATCTCAGAAAAAAAGGAGTTGCAGGATTTAAAACTCACTTATATCGGTGACGGAAACAACGTTTGCCATTCTCTGATTTTAGGAGCGGATAAATTAGGGGTAAAATTGCGGGTGATTACCCCTGAAGGATGCCAGCCAAAAAAAGAAGTTGTTGCAAAAGTTAAAAATAAAAAGAATTTGGTTCTCTCCGAAAGACCGGAAGATTTCATCCCGGACAGTGACGTGATTTATACCGATACCTGGGTTAGTATGGGAGAGGATAATGGAAAAGAGAAAAAACTTGCGAAATTTGCGGGTTATCAACTTAACAGCAAATTACTTGAAAAAGCAAGGAAAGACCTTTTAGTGATGCATTGTCTTCCTGCTCACCGCGGAGAAGAAATCACCGACGCAGTCATCGATGGTGCATCCTCCATCGTTTTTGAACAAGCCGCCAACCGCCTCCACTTACAGAAAGCTATCCTCGCCACCCTGTTATGAGGTTAGAGCACATTCAAGAAAAAATTAAGAGGAATAGGTTAGATGCTTTTCTGGTTACCAATCCCAAAAATGTCTATTATCTCTCCAATTTCTCAGGGACGGGCATCAAACTTTTACTGAATAGAAAGGAAGCAATATTCTTTTCCGGACCCCTTTATTATGAGGAGGCAAAAGAAAAGGTAGAAAAACAATTTAAACTGGTTTGTGACCTCAAAGCAAAATTTTTTAGAGGGCTCAAAAAGGTTGGGATAGAAGAAAACTCACTATATCTGAAGGATTATTTCTACATCAAAAAACTACTGCCCGGGATTAAGTTTATTCCCTGCAGAGATTTTATCGAGAGCTTCCGCTTAATTAAGGAAAAAAGAGAGGTTGAACTGCTGAAAAAATCCGCCCGGATTACCCGCACTGTTTTTTCTTCACTGGTCAAGGAATTAAAACCCGGGATGAGTGAACTAAAAGTTGCCAACAGAGTCCGCTTTCTACTCAGGGAAAAAGGGGCAGAGGATGAAAGTTTCCCTCCCATTGTCGCCAGCGGTATCAGAACTTCCTATCCCCATGCTCTTCCCTCTAAAAAAATTATTGTGGAAAAAGAACCGATTATCCTTGATTTCGGCGGCTCTTTTCAGAAATATCAATCGGACTTTACAAGAACCGTATTTTTGGGTAAAATAGGGAGAAAGGAAATTAAACTCAGGAGTTTGCTGAAAAAAGCGCAGGATTTAGCAATGGCTAAAATTCAACCGGGAGTGATGATTAGCAAGATTGACCAGGCCGCCCGCCACTTTCTTAACAAAGAAGGATACGGTAAATACTTTATCCATAGTTTAGGTCATGGCGTAGGTCTGGACGTTCATGAATTACCATTGATTTCCTCTAAAAACAAAAAACGACTAAAACCGGGAATGGTTTTTACCCTGGAACCCGGGGTTTACATCCCTGGGTGGGGAGGTTTAAGAAGAGAGGATATGGTGGTAGTGACCAAGAATGGCTGTGAAAAACTATAGTAGCTCGGAAAGCTTTCTTAAGCGGCACGTTTGTCAGCCCCAGCGAGGCTGACTGCACTCTGTGAATCTGCTC
>DAOVNU010000108.1 GCA_030630065.1 bacterium
AAAGGAGAAGTATCAAAAGATGAGATTCAATCTCTTTTGACTTTTTGGGAAGAAAAAAAGAAAAAACCAAGCCCTAAGGATGAGTTTGAAAAAGGTGAGCATGTGGAGATTAAAGAAGGTCCATTTGCGAACTTCAGTGGTATTGTGGAAGAGGTAAATCCCGAGAAGGGAAAATTGAAAGTAGGCGTTTTTGTCTTTGGTAGAGATACGAGGGTTGAATTAGAATATTGGCAGGTTGAGAAAGTTTAAAATGGCAAAGAAAATTAAAACTTTAGTGAAACTGCAGATATCTGCGGGGCAGGCATCTCCTGCCCCTCCGATTGGTCCTGCTCTGGGACAACACGGAATTAACATTGTGCAGTTTTGCAAATCATTTAACGAGAGAACAAAGGGGAGAGAAGGAATGATTATCCCCGCAGTGGTCACCATTTATGAGGATCGGTCATTTTCCTACATTTTAAAGTCGCCTCCGGCATCAACTCTTTTGAAGAAAGCTGCCGGTATTGCTAAAGCTTCAGGCATTCCCAATAAAGAAAAAGTGGGCAAGGTAAAGAAAAAGGATGTGGAGGAAATTGCCAGGTTAAAGTTGGTTGACCTTAATACTAAGGATTTGACTAAAGCGATGAAAATAATTGAAGGCACGGCGAGAAGTATGGGGATTGAGATAGAATGAGGAAAAGGTCAAAAAAGTATCGCGAGAATCTGAAATTAGCGGAGCGGTCAAAAACTTATGAGGTCCCGGAGGCAATTTCTATTCTTAAAGCAATCAAGGGATCTAAATTTGATGAGACCGTAGAGTTGGCTTTTCATCTTTCAGAGCAAAAGAAGGATGAAGCTGTTAGAGGGGTAATAAATCTTCCTTATGGTACAGGTAAAAAGGTAAGAATTCTTGCTCTTGCGAGAGGCGAAAAAGTCAAAGAGGCAAAAGATGCAGGGGCGGATTTTGTTGGATTTGAGGAATTATTGGAGAAAATCAGGACTGGATGGAGTGATTTTGACGTTGTTATTACTACGCCCGATTCTATGAAAGAGGTCTCAAAAGTTGGTCGGTATCTGGGTCCCAAAGGTTTGATGCCCACGCCCAAGGCAGGAACTGTTACCAGCGAAATCGGGAAAAAAGTAGAAGAGGTTAAGAAAGGTCAAATTCAGTTTAGAATGGATAAAGGGAACAACGTCCATTTGCCAGTGGGTAAAATTTCATTTAAGGAAAAGGAATTGAGCGAAAATATAAGGGTAGCAATAACTGCGGTGAGGAACAGTATCGTTGGAGGGGGGAACCGGCAGATTGAATCTTTATCGCTTAGTTCTACAATGGCTCCCTCGTTGAAAATAAAGTTATAAGAAAATGGTTCAGCAAGAAAAGGAAAAGAAGGTTTCTGATTTTACAGAAATGTTTAAAAATGCTAATCTTTTTTATTTAATAAATTTTTCATCCCTTTCCGTTTCTCAAATTACAATTTTGCGTCAAAGGGTGAAAGAGGAAGAGGGGAATTGTAAGGTAACGAAAAAAAGTTTGGCTTTGTTGGCTTTAAAGAAGTCCAACCGGGAGCAAGTTTTACCATATTTGAAAGATTTAACGGGAGTAATCGGATTTGTCTTTGGGGAGAGAGCAAACGGTCAAAAATTAGCGAAAATTCTGACAAATTTTGAGAAGGAATTTGAACCCTTTAGGGTGAAGATAGGGTATTATGATGGTCGGCTTCTCCCCTCAAAGGAGGTTCAGTCATTGGCAGGATTACCTTCACGTAAGGTTATTTTGGCTAACTTAGTTGGTAGTTTGAATTTTCCTTTAACGGGATTTTTAAATTTTATCCAAACACCTGTCCGCAATTTTGTCAGTGTGCTGAAGAATATAGAGAAAAAGAAAAACAAATAGGAGATAAAAATGATGACAGAAAAGAAAACGGTAAAATCTGAGAAGGAAGTGAAGGAAGCACCAAAAAAGGAAGCGAAGAAAAAGGTGAAGGAGGAAGCACCAAAAAAGGAAGCGAAGAAAATAGAGAAAATAATTTCTAAAGATGAGTTTGTTGCCGCAATTGAGAAGATGAACATTCTGGAATTGGCGGAATTGACGAAAACTTTAGAGGATAAATTTGGTGTAAAGGCCTCTGTTCCGGTTGCGCCATTAGCCCAGGGAGTTTCCGGCAAAGAAAAAGCTTCCGAGGAGGAGGAAAAAACTTCCTTTGACGTAATCCTGGTTGAGGTAGGGGAAAAGAAAATACCGGTAATTAAGGAAATAAGAACTATTACTAACCTGGGTCTGAAAGAATCCAAGGATTTCGTGGAGTCCGCTCCCAAGCCCATTAAAGAAAAAATAGAAAAGAAAGAAGCGGAAGAAATCAAGAAAAAATTGGAGGCAGTCGGCGCTAAGGTTGAAATAAAATAGATAAAGAGAAATAAAGGGTCAAATCTTGACATTTGACAAAATGCTATTGTAGTTGCACGATTCATCGTGCGTCTTTTTAAAGACGCCTCATAAATGAGGCAACTACAGCATCGAATAAATCTGACCCCTACTGAAAATGGCTAAAAATAGAAAAAAGATTTTGCCGGAGGAGATTCCAAACCTTTTGGAGATGCATCTTACCTCATATAAAAATTTTCTCCAGAAGGATATAGAGGCAACTCAAAGAGAAAATATTGGCTTGGAATATGCCTTCAGAAAATTCTTTCCCAAAGGGCACGGAATTTCCCGGGATGACAATCTTATTAATTTGCAGTATTTAGGTTATTCTCTAGAACCTTCTCAATCCAACGAATTTCAATGTAAGCGCAATGGAATGACTTACGCTTATAACCTTAAAGTAAAATTTTGCCTCACCATAAAGGAAAAGGGGAAAACCACGTCAGACACTGATGAAATTGATAAAATAAAGGAACAAGAAAGGGAAGTTTATCTCGGTGCTCTTCCCATAATGACGGAGCAGGGAACTTTTATTATTAATGGGATTGAAAGGGTAATTGTTCAACAGTTACAAAAGTCCCCGGGAGTTTATTTTGAGGAAAAATCAACCGAGGGAGCACAAAGATTATATTCGGCTAAAATTAAGGCACACCGGGGGATGATGCTTGAATTCAGTTTTCATAATGACCTTTGCTATTTATCCCTGGGGGGAAGGAAAATTTTTCTCACCACCTTCTTACGTGCTCTGGGATATGAGACCGACAAGGAAATTATAGAGGTTCTTTGTCAAAATCCAAAAAGACCGGAAAAACTTATCCTTAATACCCTGGAGAGAGAGAAAAAAGAATATTTAGCGGGAAACTCTGATGAAGCAATTTTAAGAATATATCGGTTGCTGCAGCCAGGTTATCCCAAACTTCTTAAGAGAGCGCGAACTTACTTTCAGCAACTCTTCTTCAGTGAATATTATTACGACCTTTCCCCGGCCGGAAGGAAACAATTAAATAGAAAATTAGACCTGAATTCAGAAGAGATGACCTTAACAAAATCCGATATTATTGAGACCGTAAAATATTTATTTGGTCTCCAGGATGGAAAAGGAAAAGTTGATGACGTTGACCATCTGGGGAATAAGCGAATCAGGACAGTAGGAGAGTTAGTGAAGGCACAGGTAGAAGTTGGGTTGGCAAGATTGGCAAGATTTATTAAAGAGAAGATGAAACTTCAGGAACCAAAAACGGTGACCGTTCTGGAT
>DAOVNU010000162.1 GCA_030630065.1 bacterium
GGCATTATCCTCAATCAATTGGTCGGTCTGCCAGGTTGTTCCTCCATCAAGAGAATAGTTGGAGTAGATACGGTCGTTGGCTCCATCACTCTGGTACCAGACAGCAACAACCTTATCCCCGGAGATGGCTACCTGGGCGTCCCATCCATCATTACCGGCATTATCCTCAATCAATTGGTCGGTCTGCCAGGTTACTCCTCCATCAAGAGAATAGTTAGAGTAGATACGGTTGTTGGCTCCATCACTCTGCCTCCAGACAGCGACAACCTTATCCCCGGAGATGGCTAGCTTGGGGTTAGATCCATGATTACCGACATTATCCTCAATTAACTGGTCGGTCTGCCAGGTTAAGGTTTGAGCAGAAACCAAAGAAGAAAAAATAAAAAACATACAAATCCCGATTAAACAGATAATCTTTTTACTCGTTTTTTCCCTCCATTATTTATTGTCGAATAAGCTCGACCGTTACATTTAGATTCCTGCTTTCACAGGAATGACAAAGAAGTATATCATAGATTAAAAGTTAGAGTCAAATTTTACATTTTCTTATATTTGACAATTTCAGGAAAGAGGAGTAGAATGGATTGAAAATATGCTTCCTCAACTTATTACCCTAATTGTCCTTCTTGGCTTTTCCGCTTTTTTTTCCGGTTCTGAACTTGCGCTTGCCTCTCTGGGAAAGTTTAAGGTCAAGGGACTGATTGAAAGGTACGGAAAAAAAGCGGAAATTCTTAATGTCTGGCTCAAGGAGCCCAACAAACTTTTAACCACCATCGCCATTGCCAATAATTTGGTCAACATCTGGGCCTCGGTTTTGGCCTCTGCCATCGTTTTTTCTCGTTTTCATAAGCACCCGGTTGCTATTGCCACCGGGATTATGACCTTCCTTATTCTTGTTTTTGGAGAGATAATCCCCAAAACCCTGGGTAAGCAGAACAGCGCCAAAATTTCTCTGCATACTATTCGTCCTTTAATCTTCCTTTCCTATTTCCTTTTGCCAATCGTGAAGTTCTTTACCGGAATAAGCGGGGCAATCATCCGCCTTTTCGGCGGCAGGGTTACGGTGCAGACCTCGCGCATCAGCGAGAAAGAACTGAAGGAGGTAATCAGTGCCGGAGAGAAGGAAGGAGTAATTGAAGAAGAGGAAAGGGAAATGATTCACTCCATCTTTGAATTTGGCGACACGGTTGTGCGCGAGGTGATGACTCCCAGAACGGAGATTATTGCTCTTGAGGATAAAAGTACCTTAAAGGAGATTTTGGGCTTAATGGTCAAGGAAGGTCACTCCTGCATCCCGGTTTATCGGGAAAACGTTGATGAAATTAATGGAATTGTCTATTCCAAGGACTTATTGAGAGAGTGGCAGGACGGGAATTTGGAAAAAAAGACGCAGGAATTGATGCGCCCCCCCTACTTTGTCCCGGAGACAAAAAAGGTAAATGAACTTTTAAGGGAATTTCAGCGCCAGAAGATTCAAATCGCCATCGTGGTTGATGAGTATGCCGGCACCGCCGGACTGGTAACGATGGAGGACCTTTTGGAGGAGATTGTGGGTGAAATTTCCGACCGCTGGGAGAAGGAAGCCCCGGACTTTCAGAAACTGCCGGATGGTAAAATCCTGGTGAGTGGAAAGATGGAACTGGAAAAGGCAAATGAGGAGTTGGAGTTAGGGCTTCCCGAGGAAAATGGCGTGGAGACGGTGGCTGGTTTTATTCTTTCCTATTTAGGAAGGTTCCCCAAAGCCGGGGAAAAATTCCGCTTCAAGGATTTGTTGTTTACGATTGAGAAGAGCGACGAACATTCCATTTCCTTGCTGCAGGTTAAAAGATTAACTCCGAAACCAAACTCATTTCAGAAGAAGCAAAAAAAATGAAAAGACCAATGCGCTTTGTTCTAATCTTTTTTATTTTTCTTATTAGGTTGGCGATCTTGCAGGCCGAGGATGCCAATACTATGTATAATAATGCCTATCAGCAGGAGCGGAAGAAAAAATATCAGGGGGCAATTGGGGACTATAAGAAATTGGGCAGCCAATATCCCAAGCACTGGCGTGCACCGGATGCTCAATACAAGATTGGTTACCTCTACCAATATCGACTTAGAGATTACGAAAAAGCAATCACTGCCTACAAAAAATTAATTAAGGATTATCCGAACAAGGATACCTGTGTCACTGCTCAGTACTACATTGGGAATATCTATATGTCCTATCTCAAGGATTATGAAAAAGCAATAGA
>DAOVNU010000110.1 GCA_030630065.1 bacterium
AAGGCGTATGAGGAAGAGTTCTTTCGGGAAGCCGTTTCCTATTTAGAGCAGTTTGTTATTGATTATCCCCGGAGCAAAAAAGCGGACTATTGTTATCTTATTTTAGGGATTTCCGAACTTAAACTGAAGAGACCAAAACAAGCCGCTGTTAGGTTTCAAAAGATTCTTTCTTCTTTCCCTAAAAGCGATTATCAGGAGATTACCCTTTATTATCTTGCTGTCTCTCTTTATAAGGCAGAAGAATTTAAGGAAGCAGACAAAAAATTCCGGGAATTTTTAGAGAAATACCCTGATTCCCAATACGCCGAATTTGTCCATTACAATCTTGTTCTTTCTGCATTGCGCTCAGAGAATCTTTCCCGGGCAAACCTCTACCTGCAAGGACTAAAGGAATCTTATCCGAAAAGCAACCTGATTATCTCTGCCGAGAAACTTGTTGCTTATCGTTACTATCAACGGGGCTTAAGCCATTACCGGAAAAAAGAGGATTCTTCCGCTCTTGCTGATTTTCAAAAGATTAGGGTGATAACCAGAGAAAGTTCTCTTCTTGCTAACTCCTTACTGAAGATTGGGGATATATTTTTCAATCAGAAGAAATACGAAAAAGCGCGGGGTTGTTACGAAAAAATTCTTTCCGATTTTCCTGCAGAAGCGGCGGCCGCTTCTGCTCTTTTTCAACTCGGTAATATCTACCAGAAACAGGAAAAGTTTGGGGAGGCAAGAAAGGCCTTTAAGAAAATTCCGCTGACGTTTCCCAAAAGCCCTCTCATTCCTGATAGTATCTATGAAGTCGGCTTAACTTATTTTCGGGAAGGAAATTACCATGAGGCAAGAAAGAATTTTGAGAATATTATGGCGAACTATTCTCCAGCCGAATTGGCAAAAAGCGCTCTTTTGCAGGAAGCGCTCTGTTATTACAATGAAAAGAAATATCAAAAGGCGATTTCTACCTTCCGGAAGTTCATAGAAGAATATCCTGAACATCAACTTCTCGGGGAGGCATACTACGGAGCCGGAAATACCTTATTGGCATTGGGGAAGAGCAAGGAAGCAATCTCGCTCTGGCAGAAATATCTTCGCCGGCATCCACAGGGTATTCTCTCGGCGGAGATTTCTCTTCTTCTGGCGCGTTCCTTTTTTAAGGAAAATAGATTTGAAGAAGCAAGGAGATATTGCGAAAAGGTTCTTTCCGATTTTCCCCGGGATTCATCCGCTCCTGAAGCTTTCTATCTTCTGGGGGTCTCATCATTAAAGGAAGGGAAAAAAGAAGAGGCAATGGCTTGCTTTGACAAATTTTTGGAACTCTATCCCCAAGATTCATTGGCTTCTTATGTTCTGCGAGAAAAAGGTAATCTTCTGATGAGCCAGAAAAAATGGCGGGAATCGCTAGAAGTTTTTACGAAAATTCCTGAAGAAAACAGAGTTCTTGATGCTGAACTTTTGTTCAAAATTGGGGACTGCTTGCAAAATCTAAAAAGACCGGAAGAAGCGCTTCATTCCTATCTTAAGATAATCACATTCTATAACGATATTGCCCCCTGGAATAAAAAAGCAGAAAAAGTAATTGCTGAATTGAAGACAATTAATAAATAGATGAAGATAAAAACTTTTTTTCTTATCCTTTTCCTTCTTCTCCCCACTTTAATCCGGGCGGAGGAGATTGTTTTTCCCGAGGCCGTAATCAAAGGAGATGACCGCTCCGAGAGTAAAACTCCCTCTATTGAGTTTGAGGAGAAGGGAGAAGAAATTTTCTTGCCCAGACCTTTCCCTCCCCGGGAAAAGATGCTTTTTTTCTGGGGGTTGGAAATCGGAGCAGGGGAGAATAAAAAATCTAAATTTCTTTTAAATGCTGGAGTGAAAAGAGAGGGAAGGTTCAGTTTTAAGAACAGTTTTCTTTTTGAGAAGTATGAAGAGAATGAGAAACGAAACATCTCTCTTGAGTGGGAGAGATTTTTCCCGGCAGAGAATGGCTGGAAAGGAGAAATTTCTTATCAGCAATCTCTGGTTAAGACACCGGCATTTTCTTCCAGTTATCGTAATGAAATTGCTTCTTTTCAGGTAGGTTACTACGATGCACCCTTAAGTTTTTTAGCTTCTTTTTCCCGGGAAAGATTAGAGAACCATTATCAGGTAGAGGACTATGCCGTTTCGGCCCGAATAGATAAGATTCAAATTACGCCCGATTTCTATACCTATGCCGGACTAAAGGTTGAGAAAAGAAAAGCGGTAGGTTTTCTTTTCCTCCCTGAGCTGGGAATTAGTTTTGAGCCGACGGAGACGCTTGCTATCTTTCTTGAGGGCAGTTCTTCCCTTGACATTCCCCGGTTTGACCAACTTTATTTTGAGCAGGATTTTGTAAAGGTAAAAGAGGATATCTTGAAACCAGAGCATCAGGAGAAAGTTAAATTGGGGGTTAGCAAAAAAATCACTAAGGGGAAAATAGAGATTAATTTCTTTACCGGAGAAAAAGAAAATTTAATCATCCGGTCCAATCGAGACAATAATGGTCTCTATCAGCCGGCCAATATCAAAAAAGCCAATTTTTGGGGTGGCCAGATAATCCTGGAGAAAGAATATTCTCCGTATTTCAGACAAAAATTTCTCTATACCCATCAGGAGGTAGAGAGCAAGGATTCAGGCATCTCCTATATTCCTTATTGTCCTGCCGACATTTTTGAGAACACCTTTGAGATTAAGGTTGGCAGGTTTATCTTCGAGATTATTGGCAAATATCTGGCTAAGCAATACGAGCAGGAAAATAGTTCAGAGAGATTACCCGGCTACGGTCTTTTAGAGACAAATATTTTTTATTCTTTGAATAAATATGCTAAAATCTTTCTAATTGGAGAGAATCTTACCAATACTAATTATGAACTGGTAGGGGGTTATCCTGCAGAGGGAAGAAGGTTTTTTGGTGGAGTGGAGTTAAAATTTTAATGGAGAGGAGGGAAAGAAAAAAATGTTAAGTTTATTTGAAATGATATCACGGGGAGGGATTTTGATGGCACCCATCATCTTTTGCTCTATCCTTTCCCTGGCGATCATTATTGAAAGGGTTATTTCTTTAAACCGGGCGCAGATTGACAGCAAAGAATTTATAGGAAGCATTGATGATGTCCTGCGCAGAAATAAGATTTTAGAGGCAATAAATATCTGTGATAAAAACAAGGGTCCTATTCCCCGGATTTTGAAGGCGGGAATTTTGAAGCATGACCGCAGTCATGAGGAGATTAAGGAAGCGGTGCAGGACGCCGCCGGTTTTGAGATTCCTTATTTAGAAAAATATTTAGCCATATTGGTAACGATTGCCACGATCACTCCCTTATTAGGACTTCTGGGGACTGTAACCGGCTTTATTCGCGCCTTTATGGTAATTCAGTTAAAGGGCGGTTTGGTAAATCCTGGGGATTTGGCAAAAGGAATCTGGGAGGCATTAATTACTACCGTGGCTGGGCTGGTGGTTGCGATTCCCACCTATATTGCTTATAACTACTTTGTCAGCCGCGTAAATAGTTTTATCACCGAAATGGAGAAAAGTGCTACCAGGTTGCTGGATATCTTCTCTTTGCGGGATAGAGAAATATGAGATTTAAACGGCAT
>DAOVNU010000044.1 GCA_030630065.1 bacterium
CTGTCTCCAGGTTCTCTTACGAGCACTCCGTCCTTTCGGACAGATTCCTGGGATGTCAAACCCCGGTAAGGTTCTTCGCGTATCGTCGAATTGAACCACATACTCCACCGCTTGTGCGGGCCCCCGTCAATTCCTTTGAGTTTCAGCCTTGCGACCGTACTCCCCAGGTGAGGTATTTAACGCGTTAGCTTCGACACCTACCGAATTTCGGCCGATGTCTAATACCCATCGTTTACGGCTAGGACTACCAGGGTATCTAATCCTGTTTGCTCCCCTAGCTTTCGCATTTCGATGTCAGTTTTAGGCTAGAGAGCCGCCTTCGCCACTGGTGTTCCTCCCGATATCTACGCATTCCACCGCTACACCGGGAGTTCCGCTCTCCTCTCCTAAACTCCAGTCGGATAGTTTCAAATACAGTTCCTCAGTTGAGCCGAGGGATTTCATACCTGACTTATCCAACCATTTACATGCCCTTTACACCCAATAATTCCGAACAACACTTGCCCCCTCCGTCTTACCGCGGCTGCTGGCACGGAGTTAGCCGGGACTTCCTTTAGTGGTAATGTCAATTCGTCATTGAATAAATCAACGGTGAACTTCATCCCACTCGACAGAGCTTTACGACCCGAAGGCCTTCATCGCTCACGCGGCGTCGCTGGATCAGAGTTTCCTCCATTGTCCAAAATTCCCCACTGCTGCCTCCCGTAGGAGTCTGGGCTGTATCTCAATCCCAGTGTGGCTGATCGTCCTCTCAGACCAGCTACCCATCATCGCCTTGGTAAGCCATTACCTTACCAACAAGCTAATAGGGTCTGGGCTCCTCCTTCAGTAACAATTTATAAAAAATTATCTTTTACCGCAAAGACATCATCTTCGTGGTCTTATGGAGTATTAGTCCACCTTTCGGTGGGTTATTCTCCTCTGAAGGGTAGATACCCAGATATTACTCACCCATTTGCCACTTTCCCCCACCTCCATTAACCTTGCGGTCAATTTTGATGAGTTTGACGTTCGACTTGCATGTGTTAGGCACGCCGCCAGTGTTAGTCCTGAGCCAGGATCAAACTCTCAAGTATAATTTAACAGTTGACCTCGCAATACACCTCTCCAATTTTCAAAGAACAATTTTTTATTTCAATTATAAGTATACCTCAAAAAATTCTGTTGTCAAATTTCTGTATATCATACCATAAAAAAAATTGTTGTCAACTATTTCTTAAAGATGATATAATAATCAACAAATGAAAAAAGGAAGCGACACAATCTGCGCCATCTCCACACCGTTAGGGGTAAGCGGTATTGGCATTATTCGTCTGTCAGGTCCCTTAACCTATAAAATTCTCAGCAAAATCTTTGTCAACAAAAAGAAAAAAAGGGCTTCTTCTTTTCCCAGCCACTCGGTTCACTATGGTCACATCGTCAGTAATGGCACAGTTATTGACGAGGTGCTTCTCACAATTATGCGTTCACCCAAAAGTTATACCAGGGAGAATATGGCGGAGATTGGCTGTCACGGAGGTCTTCTTTCCTTAAAGAAGGTTCTGCATCTGTGCTTAAAACAAGGTTGTCGGTTGGCAACCCCCGGTGAATTTACCAGAAGAGCATTCCTCAATGGCAGGATAGATTTGACTCAGGCAGAGGCGGTAATCGATATCATCAATTCAAAAACGGAGAGAGGTTTGGAAACATCTCTTTTACAATTAAAGGGTTACCTTTCACAAGAAATTAAAAATCTCAGAAAAACAATCGTTTCCCTTTTAGCAAAGATTGAGGTTTCCCTTGATTTTGCCGAGGAGGACCTAAAATTTATCACTTATCATCAGGTTAAAAGAGGTCTTAAAAAAATAGAGAAGCGAGTGGAGGAATTACTTCGGAGAGCACAGGCAGGCAGAATTATCAATCAAGGTATCAATACCGCAATTCTCGGGCGGACTAACGTTGGGAAATCAAGTTTACTGAATGCGTTTCTCGGAGAAAACCGGGCAATTGTCACCAGAATTCCGGGAACGACAAGAGATACAATTGAGGAAACGATAAATTTAAAAGGAATCCCTTTGAAAATCATTGATACTGCGGGAATCAGAAGGACAAGGAAATCCATTGAAATAGAAGGAGTAAGAAGAAGCAAGGAATGGATGAAAAAAGCTGACCTTGTCCTGCTGGTTTTGGATGGCAACAGGACTATTTCCCGGGATGATTTAGAATTAATTAAAGAAGCCGGGGAAACAAAATCGGTTTTTATTCTTAACAAAATTGACCTTCCTCTAAAGCTCGATCTTAATGAGTTAAAAAAACATACCAACGGAAAAAAGATTGCTAAGATTTCCGCTACAAAAAGGATTGGTCTGGAAAACCTGGAAAGAATAATTTATAATCTTATCCGGGAAGGAAAGATTTACTGTTCTGACCAGGCCTTAATTATTAATTCTCGCCATCAAGAACTGCTCTGGGATGTGAAAAAAAATATTAAGGATGCTCTGGGCTCTATTTGTCGGAAGGAATCTCTGGAATTCATTGTCTTAGATTTAAGGGAGGGGTTAAAGAATATTGACAGAATAGTAGGAAAAAACATTTCTGAAGAGGTGCTTGACGAAATCTTCTCCCATTTCTGTGTTGGTAAATAGATTATGTTTTATCCTTAACTACTCCCAGGGGGAAGGTTAAAGTCATTTTTTCCTTAATCCATCTCAGCGATTCTTGCGGAGATAAACCCCAGTTAATTGGGCAGGGAGAAAGAAGTTCCACCAGAGAAAACCCCTTTTTTTCCAATTGATTACGGAATGATTTTTTAATTGCCTGTTTGCTCTTTAAAATATGAGGAACCGAATCAAGTGCAACCCGTTCCAGATAGGTTGTTCCCTCCAAGGAAGATAAAAGTTCGCAAACTTTAATGGGGTAACCATCCGATTGTGAGTTTCTTCCCTTTCTGGTAGTGGTTGTCTTCTGATTGAGAATGGTTGTTGGCGCCATCTGCCCCTTGGTCATTCCATAGACAGCATTGTTAATAAAAATTACGGTGATATTTTCCCCGCGGTTAGCCGCATGCACGATTTCCGCCGTTCCGATAGCGGCAATGTCCCCGTCTCCTTGATAGGTAAAGACAATTTTATCCGGATGGACTCGTTTGATGCCGGTGGCAACCGCCGGCGGTCGTCCATGAGCAGCTTCCGTCACATCAAAGTTCCAGTAATCATAAGCCAGCACGGCGCACCCTACCGGGGCAATCCCGATGGTCTTTTCTCTGATTTTCAGTTCGTCAATTACCTCTGCAATCAATCTATGGGCAATGCCATGACCACAGCCAGGACAATAGATTGTTTTCTCTGTAGTTAAACTTTTTGGTCTGCCAAATACCTTTTTCATCTTTTCTTTACTTCTTTAAGAATTTCTTTTGGCGTAGGAACTCCTCCGCCGGGACGGCCGTAGAAGGAAATTTTTGCTTTATTCCCAATGGCAATTTTTACGTCATCAAACATCTGTCCTAAATTCATCTCTACCACTAAAAATTTTTTTCCTTTTTCGGCAAGCTTTTCCAATGCCTTATAAGGAAATGGCCACAAACTAATTGGTCGAAAAAGCCCCAATTTCATACCCTCTTTTCTTCCCTCCATAACTGCTCCCATAGCAATTCTGGCACAACTTCCATAAGCCACCAAGAAAAAGTTACTATCTGCACCATAGTAAGTTTCGTAACGAATTTCCCTTTCCTCTATTTTTTTATATTTTGCGGCTAATTTCCAGTTATGGGTTTCTAATACACCCGGCGTAAGATAAAGAGACCTGATGAAATTAGGTTTTCTCCCTTTACAACCGGTAAGCGCCCAGGGTTTTTTGGGTAATCTTTTTTTTATTTTTTTTAGTTTTACCGGCTCCATCACCTGGGCCAGGATTGCATCTCCTAAAATGAGTGCGGGATTGCGGTATTTATCGGCTAAATCAAAGGCAAGATAAGTCAGGTCAAAAAGTTCCTGGATTGAGGAAGGTCCAAAGGCAATGGTTCGGTAATCACCATGTCCTCCTCCACGCGTGGCCTGGAAATAATCGGATTGACTGGGGGTAATGTTCCCCAGGCCAGGACCGGCTCTATTCATATTGATAATTACTGCCGGCAGTTCGCAGCCCGCAAGATATGAGATTCCCTCCTGTTTCAACGAGATACCCGGGGAAGAGGAAGAGGTCATTGCCCTGGCACCGGCGAGCGAGGCCCCAAAAACCATATTGATTGCCGCTAATTCACTTTCCGATTGAATGAAGGTTCCACCCACTTCTCTCATTCGCCAACTCATATATTCGGTAAGTTGATTCTGCGGGGTAATTGGATAACCAAAGTAATAACGGCATCCCGCTCGAATTGCCGCTTCTCCCACCGCCTCATTTCCGCTAATTAAAACCTTCTTTATCATGTAATTACTATTATTTTACTACAGATTAGTACAAATTTCCACAGACAACAGTGTAACTGTCATTGCGAGGAGCGATAGCGACGTGGCAATCTCTTTAAGATTCCTCACTTTGTTCGGAATGGCACTTCGTGCCAGATTGGTTGAAAATTGAGCCATTGAGAGAGATGAGCGGAGATATGTTTTTCCACTGCACCCAATGCTCGCCGCGCTATTCTCTCCAAATCTTTTTCTTTATTTCCGGTTATGGTTGGCAGGATAGGTGGCTCAAAGATGAGAAGAAATTTTCCTCCCTTTATTCTGGTTAAAAAACCCGGGATAATAGGACAGTTCATTTTAAGGGCTAAAGCTGCTGGCCCCTTAGGAACTCTGGTTTTCTTTCCGAAAAACTCTATTTCTATTCCTCGCTCACCAATTAATCTGTCTCCCAGGAGCGCTACTATTTCATTTCTCTTTAAGGCCTGGATGATTTTTTTCATTCCTCCCCCCCAGGGAATAACCTTTACTCCTTGATGCTCCCGTCTTTCTACGAAGATTCTGTCTGCTCTTCGCTTTTTGTGGGGGAGGGCTATTGCACTTAGCGGATAACCTAAAAGACTGGTAACAACACCGCCCAATTCCCAGTTACCAAGATGAGCGGTGATGCTAATTACTCCTTTTCCGTAGTTGAATGCCTGGTCAAGATACTGTCTTCCCTCTATCGTCACAAATTTTCCGAGATTGTTCTTATTAATTTTAGGAAGAAAAGCAAATTCGGTGGCATGCATTGCGAAATTATAGAATATTTCCTTAACATATTTTTTCACCAAGTACCTATCCGGGGGTTTTTCGCTGAACTGTTCCTGAAAGGTTAATACCTGTCTGACATTACTCCTTACCCCTTCCTTTGTCTTTTTTTTGAATAGATAGTGCATCTCTGCAACTCGTCTAGCAATAAAGTAATTGAGTTTTAAAGGAAAATGCATCCCCAAAAAACAGCATAAACGGTATAAAAAAACCATATTCCCTTTTTTTCTCAGAAACTACCCGAGTTTTCTTCTTCCTTCCATTGCCTGTGTCAATGTGAATTGGTCAGTATTACCAATGCTACTACCCAGAGGGAGACCATGAGCAATGCGGCTGTGAGGAACGTTCAGGGATTTAAGCAGTTTGGAAAGATAGAGAGCGGTAGTTTCTCCTTCCGTGTCCGTATTTGTAGCGATGATAACCTCTCTTGGTTCGTCCATTTTTAGCCGTTCCACTAATTCCTTGATTTTGAGAGTATCCGGACCAATTCCTTCCAAAGGTGAAATCTTTCCCCCTAAAACGTGATAAAGACCATTGTAGTCAGTTTTTTCCAGGGTGGTAACATCGCAAAATTCCTCTACAACGCAGATTAGTTTTCTATCTCTTTTTTCATCGCTGCAGATGGCGCATGGCTCATTTTCCGTGATGTTGTTGCAAATTGAGCAGGATTTTATTCTTCCTTTAAGATTGAGAATTGCCTCGCCAAGCGTTTTGTTTTCTTCTTGCTGAGAGTTGAGGAGGTGGAAAGTAAGTCGTTCTGCACCTCTCTGCCCAATCGTAGGGAGTTTTTTTAAAGAATCGATTAACTCCTCCAGTGGTTTTGGATATAATGCCATTTTACTCTTCTTTCCGTGAGACAATCTTTCCCCCGAAGAGTTCCAGGATTTCCTTAACCTTTTTCTCTTCTTCCATTGTCAGTTTCCTTCTTGGAACTATCTCAGGGGAATCCGTATTTTCTTTTTTGTCTCCGTAGACAGTTTTTATAATGAAGTTGTGTGCAAACCTTTTTCTTAAAAGATCCGCAAGGAATTTTCTATTTCTTTCCACCGTTTCTTTCTGGAAGTGCATCTCTTTTTCAAATTCAATGGTAATAGAGTTATCTTTAACATCTTTAATTTTGCCCTGTTGGAGACAAACTTTCAATCCCGTCTTTTTTCCTTTAATCTCCGCCAGGACCGAAGGCCAGGATTTATTTATCTCTTCCTCATTTATCGGATAGGATGTTTTAGGTTCCTTAACCTCAGATTTAACCTCTTCCTTTAATATAATCTTTTCTTTCTTCTCTTCAGGAGCACTTGCCTCCTCTGTAGTTTTATCTTCTTTTTTCTGAAGAGTTTTCTTGCTAAAATCCTTAATTAAAGAAAGCAGGAAGACCTCTGAGACAACAGAAGCGGATTCTTCCCTTCTTATCCTCTCTTTAAATAAAGAGATTTTTTCTA
>DAOVNU010000020.1 GCA_030630065.1 bacterium
AAAATTCATCAATCATCTATAATAATTTTTGAGGAGAAAAAAATCGTGAAGATAAAATTAGGGATGAATGCCGCTTTTGCGGCCTGTCGTTATCCTGAACCGGAGGTCTGGTTAAAAATTGTCGGGGAAGAACTGAATTTAAGATATGTCCAGTTTTTCTCCGATTTGATTGACCCCAAGGTAGAAGAAAAAACGAAAAAGAAACTTTGTCTGCAGACCAAAAAAGCGGCTAAAAAGTATAAGGTTGTCATTCACAGTTTATTTACGGGAACCGCTCCCCACTGGAGCCATTTTCTTCTGCATCCGGATAAAGGAATGAGAAAGGATGCAAACCTCTGGTGGGAAAAATATATCAAAATGGCACCCTTATTAGGAGCAAAAGCGGTAGGAAGTTTCCTCGGTTCATTCTCGGTAAAGGATTCAAAAAATTTAGAGAGAAAAAAAGAATTAACTAAAGAATTGGTTAAAACCTGGCATCATTTTGCTTATCTTGCCAAAAAGGAAGGATTAGAATATCTACTCTTTGAACCGATGTCCGTTCCCCGGGAGATGCCCTGCACAATGAAAGAAACCGAGAAACTCTATGAGAGGTTAAATGAAAATGCGGTTCTTCCCACAAAATTATGCCTTGATGTCGGGCATGGAGCGGCAATTTCAGGAACAAAAGAGGATAGAGACCCTTATGCCTGGATTAAACGTTTTGGCTCCAGAACCGCAGTTATTCATCTCCAGCAAACCGACGGAAAATCAAGCAAGCACTGGCCATTTACAAAAAAATATAATAAAATCGGACTAATTAAAGCGGAGAAGATTTTAAAAGCAGTAGAGGCCTCAGGAGCAAAGGAGGTTCTTCTGGTTATTGAGGTCTTTCATTCATTCTTTGAACCCGCCGAATATGAGGTTCTGGATGATTTAAAAGAAAGTGTTGCTTATTGGAGAAAATGGATAAGGGAATGAGGAAAAAGTAGCAAAAAAGGGGGAATAGATAAATGTTGAATGTTAAAGTAGGTTATCATTGTATTACCTGGTGGCAGGGTGAAGAACAGAATTTTATTAAATCATTGGATGAAATTAGTGCAGTCGGCTATAAAGGATTCGAGACCGGACTTTTCTTAATTGATGAATATTACGGGAAAGAAAAGGAGCTGAAAAATATCATTGCAGAAAAAAATCTGGAATTGGTTACTTTATACGGAGGAGGTGGATTTATTGACCCGGCTAAATATGATGAAGAGATAGAGCGTAATACCAAAGGGATGGAACTGTTATCTAAAATGGGCGCATCTATTTTGGTCACCGCCGGAGGCACAAAAAGACCTGAAGGTAATGCTGATGATGACTACAAAGTATTAGCTAAGGGTCTAAATGAACTGGGTCGGCGCGCTAAAGATTATGGCCTGAAATCCTGTTATCACCTGCATTTTGGTACAATGGTGGAAACACGGGAGCAGCTAACCTGGTTGATGGAAAATACAGACCCTGACCTTGTGGGACTGACAGCCGATACCGCCCACATTACCCGTGGAGGAAGTGATCCTGTAGAAGTGTTTCAAACCTATATAGACCGGATCCGCTATACCCATTTCAAGGATATAGATATGAATGAGGTAAAGGAGGATACCGCAAAGGGAGATTATCGCTCAATCATCGATTATTTTAAGGAATTAGGAGAGGGGAAGGTAGATTTCCCGAGTATCATCCGGATAATGGATAAGTCCAATTACAATGGCTGGATAATGGTTGAACTTGACTCAACGACAAGAACGCCAAAAGAAAGTGCGAGAATAAGCAAGGGATATCTTGAGGATAAATTGGGAGTTAAGGTTTAAATGAAACCAGACATATTTAAAGTTGGAATTATTGGCGTAGGTTATATCGGAAAGATACATTTGGAAGAACTCTCCCGGGTAGAAGGGGTTGAAGTTACGGCTATAGCGGACTCTGATATAGAGCTGGCTAAAAAAATTGGAAAAAACTTTGGAATTAAGAAGGTTTATTCCAACCGGAAAGAACTTGTTAACGATAGCGATATAGAAGTGATACATAACTGCACGCCAAACAATTTTCATTTTGAGGTTAACAAGGAGGTTATGGAAAGCGGTAAAGAAATATTCTCCGAGAAGCCGTTGGCTTTGAATGCAGACGAATCAAGGATCTTGGCTGAAACGGCAAGGGAGAAGGGAACTATTACGGGAATAAATTTCTGTTATCGCTATTATCCGGTTATCCAGGAAGCTGCGTACAGGATAAGGTCGGGAGAAATAGGAGACGTTCACACGGTTCTGGGACATTATCTTCAGGATTGGCTGCTTTATTCTACTGATTACAGCTGGCGGCTTGACCCCAAGTTCTCAGGTCGTTCAAATGTTATGGGTGATCTGGGAAGCCATTGGTGCGATCTGGTTCAATTTATAACAGGCAGTCGGATTAAAGAGGTTATGGCAGAATTGAGGACGGTTATTCCCAAAAGACAAAAACCAAGAGACAGATCAACCCTGACTTTTTCAGACCGGGTTTCAGAGGATTCCCGGAAGATTGACATAAAACTTGATGATTATGGAGCGATGATGATACGTTTTGAAAACAACGCAAGAGGAACGTTTACAACTGCTCAGGTGTGCGCCGGGAGAAAATGTAATATTGACGTTCAGATATACGGTACAGAGAAATCTCTGGCATGGAATCACGAACGAGCCAGTGAGTTATGGATTGGCAAAAGAAATGAGGCAAATGAAATATTTTTTGAATCTCCGTTGCTTCAGAATGAATCAACCAGACATTATGCAACCCTGCCATCCGGACATCCAATGGGCTATCGAGATGCTATAGTCAATTTGTTCAGGGATTACTACAAAGCTATTAGAGATAAACGAGAAGGGCATAAAACTGCTTCAAACCATCCAGATTTTATTGCCGGGCATAACGAAATGCTAATACTGGAAGCGGCTTTAGAGTCATCCAAACAAGGGGTATGGACAGAGGTTAGATATAACGACTTTTAAATCAGGGAGGGTAGATATGCCGGATAAACAAAAAACTGAATACAGATTCTCTTTTGGCCCATGGAATATTCATGAGGGAGCGGATCCATTTGGTCCTGCAGTACGAGACAGTTTCAGTTTTGATGAAAAATTAAAGATGTATAAAAAGATGGGTTTTGACGGCGTTCAATTTCATGATGACGATGCTGTTCCGGACATGAACAAGCTTAAACGTCAGCAAATCATAACTAAAGCAAAAAAACTTTCTCAGAAGTTAAAAAATGCAGGTTTAAGCGCTGAATTTGTTGCGCCACGATTATGGGAAGATTATAGGACAATTGATGGGGCGTATACATCAAACAATTCTGCCTGTCGAAAATATGCAATTGAGCGAACCAAACGAGCTATTGACATTGCTAATATACTTGGAACAAACTTAATCGTACTCTGGCTTGCTCGGGAAGGAACATACATCCGCGAGGCAAAAGACAGTAGAAAGGCCGTGCAACGACTTGTTGAAGCTATGAATGCAATGCTTGAATATGACTCAAAAATCCGTATTGCAATTGAACCGAAACCGAATGAGCCCATGGACCAGGCATATATCCCCACAACTGGTCATGCGCTGGCGATTGCTCAGCTTACTACTCATCCAGAGCGGGTTGGTGTGAATATTGAGAGCGCTCATGCAATTCTTGCAGGTCTGGATCCGTCTGATGAAATGGGATTTGCTCTTTCCTTTAATAAATTGTGGACTGTGCACCTGAACGACCAGAATGGATTAAAATTTGATGAAGATAAGACCTTCGGTGCAGTAAATCTAAGACGGGCTTTTAACCAGGTAGATATCCTGGATAAATACGGCTATGGAAGGAGCGGAGAGTTTATCGGACTTGATGTTAAGGCAATGCGCACGCAAAAGAAAGAGATCTCCCATCTGCATCTTAAAAACAGCCGAGAAATGTTCCTAAAACTCCTTCATCTGGTCCGTACGATTGATCGCAAGAAATGGCAAGAATATATCAAGGTAAGAAATTACGAAGGACTTGAGATATTCATCCTGAATAATCTGATGAATGTAGTATAATAATACATTTATTACAATATATGAAAAATATTACCTATAGGATTATTATCGGGGGGTTTGGAGGACAGGGTATTCTCACTTTGGGTAAGGTTTTGGCCTATGCCGGGATGGAGGAGAAAAAACATGTTTCCTTCTTTCCGGCTTACGGAGCGGAGATGCGCGGCGGCTATGCTTTCTGCACCCTGGTTATCTCTACCGAAGAAATTCCTTCCCCGGTTGTTTCCAAGGCGGACATTGGTATCTTTATGGACAGACGTTCTTTAGAGAAGTATAAGGAAAGAATGAAAAAGAACGGGACCATTCTTATCAACAGTTCCTTAATCAAAAATGATTTTCCTGAAAGAGGTTTAAAGGTAATTAGAATCCCGGCCACGGAGATGGCAGAAAAAATAGGAATTGTCAAGGTTGCCAATATGGTTGCCGCCGGCGCTTTACTTAAAATTATTGAGAATGAGGAAAAGAAGTTCCTTTCTTTATCTGACCTTCAGGAAGGTTTAAAAAGAATGCTTCCCCAGAAGTCAGAACTCTTTGATTTGAATAAAAAAGCGATTGAGAAAGGATGGGAAATAAAATGAAGGCAGCCGTTTATTTGGGAATAAAGAAGATTCAAATTAAAGAAGTAGAAAGACCAAAATGTGGACCCGGAGAGATTCTAATCAGGGTCCATTTCTGTGCTATCTGCGGGACCGATGTCCGAACCTATCTTCACGGTCACAAAAAGGTGAAGCCACCCCATATTATCGGCCACGAGATTGCCGGGGAAATTGCCGAGATGGGAAAAGAGACCAAAGGTCATCAATTGGGCGACAGAGTCACGGTAGTAACATCTGTTGGCTGCGGCAAATGTCGTTGGTGCCAAAAGGGCTACTATAACCTTTGCCCTGATGGTGAGGCAATAGGTTATTTCTACCAGGGAGGATTCGCCGAATATTTATTGATGCCCCAGGAGGCGGTAGCCCAGAATGCGGTTCTCAAAATCCCTGAAAACGTCAGTTTAGTGGAAGCATCCATTGTCGAGCCCCTCTCCTGCTGTATTAATGGACAGAATTATTTAAAAATTGAAAAGGGGGACAGCGTAGCGGTCTTCGGCGCAGGACCAATCGGAATGATGCATCTGGAATTGGCAAGAACCAGCGGGGCAGAAAAAACCTTTTTGATTGATATCTCCAAGGAGAAACTGGAATTTGCCCAGAGTCACTTTTCTGCCGACTACCTTATCAATTCTCAAAAGGAAAATCCGACAGAAAAAATATCGTCTCTAACCGAAAATAAAGGAGTGGACGTGGTAATTGTGGCCGCTTCAGCCAAAATTGCCCAGGAACAAGCATTAAAAATTGTTGGTAAAAAAGGAAGGATTAGTTTTTTTGCAGGATTACCGAAAGATAATTCAATAATTAATTTTGACAGCAATATTCTCCATTATCAGGAGATTTCTATCTTTGGTTCCTTTGCCTCCTACCGCGAAGAATATGAAGAAGCGCTTAATCTCATTGTATCCAAAAAGATAGAAGCGAAAAAATTTATTACCCATATCTTACCTCTGGAAAAGATAGAAGAAGGAATCAATTTAATCAGAAAAGGTAAAACGTTAAAAGTTATCCTTAAGATTAGAATTTAGCAGAGCAAGCTCTGCAACTACATTTATGAAATTAAAAGATAAGGTGGCAGTAATTACCGGAGCAGGCCAGGGATTAGGTGAAGCACTTGCTCACAGATTCGCCCGGGAGGGCTCTCTTCTTTCATTATGGGACCTTAATGAGGAAAGGGCAGGGTCGGTGGGGAAAAAAATAGAAAAAAAATACCGTCGGTCCCCTCTCGCTATCTACGTTGACGTAACAAAAAGTGAAACGGTCAGGAAAGCGATGGAGAAAACGGTAAAAAAATTCGGGCATCTTGACATTCTTATTTCTAATGCAGGAATTTTAATTGCGAAAGAGATTACAGAATTTCCTGTGGAACTGTGGCGAAAAGTTATTGAAGTTAATCTTATCGGCTATTTCATTTGTGCGCAAGAAGCCGCAAAAATAATGAAAAAGCAACGTTCCGGCGTGATTATTCAGATTAATTCCAAGTCAGGGAAAAAGGGAAGTTTCAAGAATAGCGCCTATGCCTCTTCAAAATTCGGTGGAATTGGACTCACACAAAGTATTGCCCTGGAATTGGCTCCCCACAATATCCGCGTGAACTGCGTATGTCCGGGAAACCTCCTGGATTCTCCCCTCTGGGTAGACAGTTTATATAGCCAGTACGCAAAAAAATGGGGTATCTCTAAAGAGGAAGTAAGAAAAAAATATGAGTCCCAGGTGCCATTAGGGCGAGGTTGCCGGTATGAGGACGTTTGTAACGTAGCGGTTTTTCTTGCAAGCGAAGAATCAAGTTATATGACCGGCCAGAGCATCAACGTCACCGGTGGTCAGGAGATGGGATAAAATTTTATTCCAAATTGGCGTGATGCTCAAGAAGTTCCCTGTTTGAAATTCTTTTCTTCTTTTGAATCAGAATTGCCACGGTATCACAAAATAGTAAAAGCGATTGTTCGAAAAGATTACCGAGTGGTTGAAAGGATTTTTTCTTTGAAAACTTTGTTGGCGCAGGAATACAGATTACAAAATCAGCAAGTTTTGCGGTCTTTGAGTCCTTTTTAGCGGTAATTAAGGCAACCTTAGTGCCAATTCTCCTGGCAGTTCTTGCAATTTCAAGAGGTAAAATACCCTCTCCCGAACCGGAGCCAATAACAAGAAGGTCTCTCTTTGTCGCCGGGGGTTCAATTGTCTCCCCTACTACATAAACATCAAGATTCAGATGCTTTAATCTTTTGGCAAAAGAGTTCATCATCAGCATACTTCTTCCCGTCCCTGCCACAAATACCTTTTCCGCAGAAAGAAGCATTTTGATTAATGCCTCTACCTTCTTCTTTTCTATTTTAGAAAGAGCATCTCTTATTTCTTCAATAACCTTATCCTTAATCCCTGAAAAATTCACTTATTTTTCTTCTTTTTTCTTATCCTCGTCCACCTCTTTATATTCAGCGTCAACCACATCCTCTTTCTTACCTTTTGGCTTTTCCTTTTCTTCCTTTTTTCCTTCTGCCTGTTGCTGTTGCTGTGCCTGCTGTTGTGCCTGTTGTTTCTGTTGTGCCTCCTTATAAAGAATTTCGGCTAATTTGTGGGATGCGGTAGAGAGTTCATCTATACTCTTTTTAATCTTTTCCTTATCCTTTGCTTCCAGGTCCTTTTTTAATTGCGCAATCTTTTCCTGAATATTTTTTTTGTCGGTCTCAGGGATTTTGCCTCCGTAATCCTTTAAACTCTTCTCCGTGGTATAAATGAGGGTCTCGGCCTGGTTGCGGAGTTCCACCCCTTCCTTTCTCTTTTTATCCTCTTCGCTAAATTTCTTTGCCTCATTGACCATCTTGTCAATCTCTTCCTGGGAGAGTTTTTTAGAGGCAGTGATTTTAATTGATTGTTCTTTGCCTGTTCCTAAATCCTTTGCCGAAACATTAATGATACCATTGGCATCAATGTCAAAACTTACCTCAATCTGAGGGATGCCCCTTGGTGCCGGCGGAATTCCGGTAAGTTCAAATCGCCCTAAGGTAGTAT
Source organism: bacterium (assembly GCA_030630065.1). Lineage (GTDB taxonomy): Bacteria > Ratteibacteria > UBA8468 > UBA8468 > UBA8468 > DAOVNU01. The sequence continues at coordinate 7,671 of DAOVNU010000020.1, forward strand.
TATCTGCCGCCATCGGACGCTCTCCCTGGAGAACGTGGATATCCACCGCGGGTTGATTATCGGCAGCGGTGGTGAAGGTCTTACTCTTTTTGGTAGGAATGGTGGTATTGCGTTCAATCAAAGGGGTTCTCACCGCACCCAGGGTCTCAATCCCTAATGTCAAAGGTGTAACATCCAGGAGAAGAATATCCTTTCCTTTCAGTTCTCCGGAGAGAATCCCGCCCTGGATGGCGGCACCCATTGCTACACATTCCATTGGGTCAACTCCCCCCTCCACCTTCTTACCCACATAATTTTCCATAAAACTCTGTACAGAGGGCATTCTTGTAGGACCGCCAACCAGAATAATTTTGTCAATATCCTTTAATTCCAACTTGGCATCGGAAATCGCCTGGTCGATGGGAGGTCTGCATTTTTCTATTACCGGCTCAACCAGTTCCTCCAATTTTGCCCTTCTTAAGGTCATCGTCAGATGTTTGGGTCCTGTTTTATCAGCGGTAATAAAGGGCAGATTAAGGTCGGTGGTAAGGGTGGAAGAGAGTTCAATCTTTGCCTTTTCTGCGGCTTCTCTAACCCTCTGCATTGCCATTTTATCGTTTTTCAGATTGATGCCGGCATCCTTTTCAAATTCACCGCAGATATAATCGATAATCTTCCGATCCATATCGGTGCCGCCCAATTGGGTATCACCTGAGGTTGACTTTACCTCAAAAACACCGCCACCAAGCATCTCCATCACCGTAACGTCCAACGTTCCTCCTCCAAAATCAAAAACAAGAATTTTTAATTCTTTATCCAG
>DAOVNU010000146.1 GCA_030630065.1 bacterium
AAACTGACCAGAAACCCATAGAATCCCTGGGTTCCGGGAAGAGCAACCAGAAGCAGCATTGGTCCGAATTTTTCCGGGTCTTCGGAGAGAACTCCGTTCGCGGCTTGACCAGCATAACCAATACCTATTGATGAACCCGCTCCGGCAAAACCAATGGCAAAGGCGGCTCCCACCATCGCAATTGCTAAACCTAACATATTCATTTTTTTACCCCCATTTATTTTTATGAAAATTTTTTAATCAATGCGGGAATGACCTCAAAAAGGTCGCCGACGATTCCGTAGTTTGCTACCTTAAAGATTGGCGCCTCAGGGTCCTTGTTAATCGCAACAATAACCTCAGAGGTTTGCATCCCGGCTAAATGTTGAACCGCTCCCGAGATACCACAGGCAATATAGAGATGTGGTCTTACCGTCTTTCCGGTTTGGCCGACCTGGTGCGCATAATGAATCCAATCGGCATCCACCGCAGCGCGGGATGCACCAACCACCCCTCCCAGGACTTTTGCCAAATCAGAGACAAGAGAAAATTTCTTTGCCTCACCCAAACCCCTGCCGCCGGAGACAATAATGTCGCTATCTGCAAGGTCGATATTTTCCTCCTTATTTTTAAGGATTTCCATTAAATTTATGCGGGATTCTCCTGAATTTTGCGGTAAAGGGATATTTATTATTTTGCCTTTGGGTGACTGGACCTCTGCCTCTGTAAAAATCTTCGGCCTTACCGTTGACATCTGGGGACGTTCATTCTCACAGATGATGGTTGCCATCAGGTTTCCTCCGAAGGTTGGTCTGGTTTGATAAAGTAATTTTGTTTTTTCCTCGATTTCCAGTCCGGTGCAGTCCGCGGTTAAGCCGGTCTGCAATCTTGCGGCAACGCGCGGGGCAAAGGAACGTCCCTGGGAGGTGGCTGGAATCAGAAGAATTTCCGGTTTATACTGGTTGACCAAATAGGTTAACAGTTCAACGTAGGGGTCATCCTGAAAATTTTTTAAAGCCGGCTCATCCATCACATAGACGGTATCTGCCCCCCGTTTCAATAATTCCTGACAATTATTCTCGGTCTGTTCACCAAAGAGTACTGCGGAGAGGTTTTCTCCCAGAGAGGTTGCCAGTTTTTTTCCCTCCCCCAAAAGTTCAAAAGAGACCTTTGCCAATTTACCGTTTCTGTTTTCGGCAAAAATCCAGACCCCTTTGTAGGCGGATAGGTCTTTTTTGATAACTTCTTTTTTTTCTAAGAGAATTGCTTCTTTCGGGCAGGCATCTACGCAGGCGCCGCAGAAATTACAGTTATCCTTGATTTCTGCCTTTTGAGCAATAATCTCTATGGCATCAAAGAGACAACTCACAACGCAGAGTCCACAGCCATTGCATTTTTCTTCTAAAACTCTAATTGTCATAGGTTAATTTATTACACTATATTTTGTTTCTTCAACTCCTCATACAGTTTTTCTGCGGTTTCGCTGACGTTGCCGTCAAGAATAATTCCGGATTTTTTAATCTCTGTATGAAAAATCTTGATTACCCGGGTGGGAGAACCGTCGGCGCCAAATCTCTTTTTTTCACCTTCTAAATCTAAAAGGTTCCAGGTGGTAATTTTTTCCTTCTTTGCTCTTAACCTTCCTCTTAGCGAAGGCAATCTGGGTTCGTTAATCTCTTTGGTTACAGAGATTAATGCCGGGAGCATTGTCTCCAGGACCTCATAATGGTCTTCCATCATCCTTTCTACTTTAATTTTTCGCTCCTTAATCTCAACAATTTTACTGACATAGGAGATGTGGGGAATGTTTAAGATTTCCGCCAATTCCGGTCCGATCTGACCGGTGCTGCCGTCCATTGCCTCCTTGCCACAGATGATGATGTCAAAGCCAATTTTTTCAATGGCTTTACCCAGGGTATAGGAAGTAGCCAGGGTATCGCTTCCGGCAAAGTCCCGGTCACTTAAAAGAACTGCCTTTTCCAGCCCCAAACTAATTGCCTCCCGTAAAGCTGAATCTGCCTGAGGAGGTCCCATAGAAAGGACGATTGTCTCCCCTCCGTATTTCTCCTTTAATCGCAGCGCTTCCTCAAGGGCATAGGTATCAAAAGGATTGATAATTGCTTCCACCCCTTCGCGGATAATCCGATTTGTCTCCGGGTCAATCTTTATCTCGGTAGTATCCGGCACCTGTTTAATACAAACAATTATTTTCATATCTTTAACCGCAGGGTTAAACCCCTACCTATCCCTTGCAACCTCTTCCTTTTTGCTTGCATAGTCCGTGACGAACTTTGTTCTAGTTCGGCATTCGTGGGCAAACCGCCACTAAAAATTATACTAATAGAGGGAGTTGTTTTATGTCCTTTAAATTCAAATCTTCTATTGTATTTTTAACAAAAATCTTCTCTGTGTTTTTGTTATCTCTCTTTTGGGTTCCGTATTTAATGTGATATTCAATGTTATTTTCTTTACAGAATTCAATTACTATCTTGGCACAATTATGGTAAAAATTTTCATTATAGCCAAATCGAGTTGATTTCACATTATAGTTTAGTTTGCCAAAAATAA
>DAOVNU010000024.1 GCA_030630065.1 bacterium
ACCAGTTATTCCTATACGATTGAGACCAGGGATGACGTTGGGATTACTTTAACGGTTCTCCCCAGAGTTCAAAGAGACAGGTCGGTTCAACTTCATCTTGAAATTGAGCAGATACGAATTATAGATTACCTGGAACTCCCTATATCCTCACAAACTACTACAACCTCAAAAACGCCGCATACCGCAGATAGAATCACTACCCAGGACGTTGTTGTCTGGGACGGTCAGACCTTGATTTTAGGGGGGATGATTGGAACAAGGAAGGGAAAAATGGTTCACCGGGTTCCTATCCTGGGAAGAATTCCTATCCTGGGCGCTCTCTTCCGAAAAACATCCACCTACGATGAAAGAACCGAACTTGTCATCTTCCTTACTCCTCACGTTATCACTAGTTTTGAGGAGGGGAAAAGATTGACCGATGAGAAAAGACAGTTAATTCAGAAGCAGCCAAACTTAGGTATGATGGAATGGTATTAAAAGTTCAGGAAGAGATAACTGGAATTCGTTCGCTCGGGCTTTCTTATTCCTCGGCACTTCGTGCCTGCGGCATAACCGCCAGTTCGCTTACAAACTCCAGTCATCTCCTGAACCTTTTGGAGGGATGTAGAAATAAAGAAGGGAGGTAAAATGATGAAAAAGAGATTAGTAATTATTGGATTGGTTGTTTTACTGCTTGTTTCTTTAATCCCGGCTTTAACCATAGCTGCGGAGAGAAGTTCAAGAAGCACGACAGACCGAATGAGTGAGGAGGATTTAAGGGATTCGGTGAGAAATATGCTTACGGTGATATTGAAAAACCCTAATGCTGATAAAACGGTTAAAATCTATGCCATCAAGGGGTTAACCAATATCGCGGATATTGATGAGGACGAATTAATGGTTATTGGTCCCCTTTTTGATGCTCTGGTAATGGAGACAGACCCTGAAGTGAAAAAGGAAGTAATTAAAGCGTTGGATAAAATCTTTAGTGGGGAAGACGGAGGATAATGAAGAATTTTTTCTTCATCCTTATTTTTATTCTAATCTTTTCAACAACAGCGCTTGGTAAGGAAAAAAAAGGTGATTATTCCGTCATTTATCAACGGAATATTTTTGGCGCCTCTACCGCAAAAAAAGAAACAATCTTAAAACCAATAGAAATTCCGCTTGCTGAGAAACTTTTACTTAAAGGGATAATTATCAGAAAAGAGGGTCTTTCTCTTGCCGTGATTGAAAATAGAGAAACAAAAGCAGAGAATCTCTACAAGGTAGGAGATATTCTTCTCGGGGGCGAGATTGTTTTGATTGAAGAAAAAAGTGTAGTGATTAAGAATAAGGAGAATAAGGAAATTACCCTTTTCTTCGCTTATCATCAAGGGGCTGCAGCAGCAAAGCGTCTTGTGCTCTCTCCCTTCTCCGGGGAAATAAAAGTGCTCAAGATGAAGGGAATGTTTAAAAAATTAAAGACAAAACTTTCCCTCTTATCCAGAATTCGTGTTAAACCCACGCTTGTCTCCGGCAAGGTTAACGGTTATCAGGTGACCAACATACCCTCCGACCCTTTCTTTGAGGCAATAGGCATCAAGAATGGAGATGCGGTGAGAAAGGTGAACGGAAACGTCATTAGCTCCATTCCTCAGGCCTATGAAATCTACCGGAATTTAAAACCCAATTCTGTGGTGAAAGTGGATATTGTTCGTGATGGAAAGCCGGTTACATTAAAATACAGATTAGAGTGAAAAAAGATGTCCGGGAAAATCTTTAGAGTAATTTTTGTCATTTCTTTTATTTTATTTCCCTCTTTTAATTTAAGAGCCGAGGGTTTTAAAATCAATTTTAATAATGTAGACATTAAGGTCTTTCTCAACTTTATGAGTCAACAACTGAATAAAAATTTCATCATTGATAGCGGTGTTAGAGGAAATGTAACCATTATTTCTCCTTCCGAGATTCCTGCTGCAGAAGCAGAAAGGGTTTTTTGGGCGGTCCTGGATGTCTATGGCTACACCGCGATTGAGAAGGAAGGAATAACTGCAATTGTTCCGGTTACCGGTCTTAAGGGAAAATCTCAGGAGGTCTATCTTGGACGGGAGCCATCCTCCCTGAAAAAATTAGGCGATAAATTTATTACCCAACTTATTCCTCTTCAATTTAGCAATGCCGGTGAACTAATGATGCTTTTCTCACCTTTTGTGAGCAAATCGGGTAAGATTATCGCTGATGAGCACAGCAACATTTTAATTATTAGCGATAACGCTTCCAACGTCAGACGACTGATGACGATGATTAAAGAACTTGACCGGAAAAGCCCGCCGGGTCAGGAGACCCTGCATATCTACAAACTGCAGAATGCGAGTAGTGAGGAGGTGGCAAAGGTTCTTACCGCTGTTGCTTCTCACCGTGCAATTCAGCAGCGACTTCGTTCAGTGAAAATGAAAAGGAGCGGAGCAGCAAAGGCAATTATGCCTTCATCCATTGTTGCCGACAAAGGCAGCAACAGTTTAATTATTACCGCTGCTCCGGATGAGTATTCCGCTTTGCAGAGAATTATTAAAGAACTTGATATTGTTCAGAGCCAGGTGTTTATTGAGGCCTTGATTACGGAGGTAAGTGGGGGCTTGATGAGTGAGTTGGGAATAGAATGGGAGAGTGAAACCCTGCGCCAGAACCTTTTTGGTTTAGCCACAGGTTCCATTAAGAGTGCGGCAGACCTTCCCCTTACCATTGGTTCCATCATTCATCTCTATCAGAATGATACCCGCTTCCACATTCTCTCCACCCCTCAGATCCAGTGTATTAACAACCAGGAGGCAACCATCACTGTCGCGCAGAATATTCCCTTCCTGAAGGAATCAAGAATTTCTGAAGATGAGACAGTGGTCAAGACCTATGGTTACAAGAATGTAGGGGTGGCTTTAAAAATCCTTCCTCAGATTAGCGGAGAAAACAAATCGGTAAGATTGAAAATCAGCCAGGAACTGACTGAGTTGGTGGGCGATTTGACCGAAAGACCGACTACCGCGGTGCGCTCGGCTGAAACCACCGTTATTGTTGCCGACAGGCACACCATTATCATTGGGGGCTTAATTAAGGAGAACGAAAAACAGATAATGCATAAAGTCCCGCTGCTGGGTGATATTCCTCTTCTGGGACTCATCTTTCGCCGCAGGACCTTTCAAACGGAGAAAACTAACCTTCTAATCTTTATCACTCCTTACATTGTCAGTAATGTTCAGGATGCCGAATGGGTGAAAAAGAAAAAAGGGGAAATTTTTAAAAATGCGACAGGAGAAAATAGATGAAATCCTCAGAAGACGAGATTCTTATTTCCCTTTCTAAACAGCTTTCCATCCCCTATCTCAAAGAAATCCCGGACGGGATTTCCTCCGAACTCGTTTCCCAGTTCCCCCTATCCTTTCTTAAAACCTTTAAGATATTTCCTTTGAAGAAGGTGAAGGGGAGGGTAACTGTTGTGATGGCAGACCCTTTTGCCCCTTCCCTTGATGAACTGGAAACAATTTTAAACTCGAAAGTAGAAAGGGTATTAGGAAAAAGTTCCGAAATTTTACGACTGATTGAAAGATGCTATTATCAACCGGAAGATTCCGCAAAGGTAGAGAAGGATTTAGACCAGGACTCCGAAATAACCTCCACGGAAACGGATTTTCTTCCCGAGGAATCCGGTAACCTCCTTGACCTTGCTACCCGGGCCCCGATTATCAGAGCCGTGAATCAGATTCTCTTTCAGGCAATAGAGAAGAGAGCAACGGATATTCATCTTCAATCCCTGGAGAATAATCTGAAGGTGCGCTATCGCATTGACGGTCTTCTTTATGATGCTTTTGATTTTCCCCGACGTTTTCAGGCGGCAATCATTTCCAGGATTAAGGTTATCTCCAAACTTAACATTGCGGAGAGACGCTTACCTCAGGATGGAAGAACCACCATCAAATTTGATGGGCGAGAACTGGACATCCGCATCTCCTTGATGCCTACCTTCTTCGGAGAGAATGCGGTGCTGCGTCTCCTGGATAAAAATACCTTTCTTTTCGGTTTGGAGGCACTGGGACTTTCTTCCGAAAATTTCAAGACCTTCAGTCGTCTGATTGGAAGCGACCATGGAATTATTCTCTTGACCGGTCCTACCGGCAGCGGCAAAACAACGACCCTTTATGCGGCGCTTGATAAAATTAATTCTCCTACCAAAAATATTATCACCCTGGAGGACCCGGTTGAATATCAACTGGGAGGAATCAATCAGATTCAGGTTAATCCTAAGATTGGTCTTTCCTTCGCCAACGGATTACGTTCCGTCTTAAGACACGACCCTGATATTATGATGGTCGGAGAGATTCGGGATTTAGAAACCGCGGAGATGGCAATTCAGGCCTCGCTTACCGGGCACCTTGTCTTTTCCACCCTGCATACCAACGATTCTGCCTCAGCGATTACCAGATTGCTTGATATGGGAATAGAGCCCTATCTTATTTCCTCCTCTCTTTTAGCGGTAATGGCGCAGCGCCTCGTGCGGGTTATTTGTAAAAATTGTAGTGAGTCGTATTTACCGCCCGGAGAGGGTTTGAGAGAAATTGGGTTGAAAAAGGCCGATTTGGGCAATCGTCATCTTTTGCAGGGTAAGGGCTGTAAAACCTGCTTGGAAACAGGATACCGGGGACGAACCGGTATCTTTGAACTTCTGGTCGTTAATGATGAAATTAGAAGATTAATTATGGAGAAGAAACCCGCTCACCTTATTAAGAAAAGTGCTACTGCATCCGGGATGAAGACATTGCGGGATGATGGGGCGAAGAAGATTCTGAATGGGGTTACTACTGTAGATGAAGTTCTGAGAGTTACGCAGGAGGAATGACTACTTTTTCTTATCGGGCTTTTAACGGAAAGGGGCGATGGATTAGCGGTAGCGTTGAGGCATTGGATAGGAGAGAGTTGCAGCTACTTTTAAGGAAGGATGGTTTCTATCCCATCCGGATTGCCGAAGGCAGAGAAAAAATTTCCTCCCCTGTTGTTAGTTTTCGTTCCCGCGTAAAAGGAGAGGAGTTGACGATGTTCTTCCGGGAACTTTCTACCCTGGTCAGCGCGCATTTGCCTCTGGTAGAAGCACTTGATGCTGTTACCTCTTCCCTGAGAAATGCATACCTAAAAAAGGTTGTTTCTCGAATTAGAAAAGAGGTTTCTGAGGGCAAAAGTTTTTCGTCTGCTCTGGAGAATGAAACCTGCAATCTTTTTTCGCCAATCTTTGTGCAGATGGTAAGGGCTGCGGAGAAAAGTGGCGGTTTGGACATTGTTCTCTCCCAATTTGCCGATTTTCAAGAGAGGGCTCTTGAACTCAAGAATAGAATTCTTTCCATCCTTACCTACCCGATAGTGATGACTGTGGTAGGGATAGCGGTGCTCTTTTTTCTCTTCACCTTTGTTGTCCCTACCCTGACCAAGGTATTTGCGGAGGCAAATCTTCATCTGCCCTTGTTTACCGCTATTTTACTTAACCTCAGTGGTTTTTTTCAAAGATATTGGCTCTTAATCATTTTTCTATTGGCTATTTTTATCTTTAGTACCCGCAGGTATATTCGTACCTCTTCCGGTTCTCTAAAGTGGGATTCTCTTAAATTGCGGGTTCCCTTCTTCGCCAATATTTTGCGTAAAGCCGATGTTGCCAATTTCAGCAGGACTCTTGCTGCGCTTCTTTCCGGCGGAGTTGACCTTTTGACATCCTTTGCCATTCTAAAGGGTATTGTCCACAGCAAAATTTTTGTTAGGAGCATCGAAAGAGCAAGAGATGACCTGGGAAAAGGAATACCGCTTTCCCGCACCCTTGCCCGGGGAAATTTTTTCCCTTCTGCGGCTCTTGCCTTGATTAGTGCGGGCGAGAAGAGTGGAGAAATGGAGATGATGCTTACCAAGATTGCCGACCTTTATGAAAAGGAAGTAGAAACAAAAACGATGCGTATGGTTTCCCTTTTAGAACCAATAATGATTCTTTTGATGGGAGCAATAATTGGCTTCCTTGTTCTGGCAATCCTTCTCCCGATTTTTGAGATTAGCCAGACAATCAGATAGAGGGGTCAGGTCTCCACATTTGACAAAATGATTTGAGTTGTTGGGGACTGTCCCGTAGTAAATTGTCAAATGTGGAGACCTGACCCCCAAAAAATGAATAAGAAAGGTTTTACCTTGATTGAGTTGATGGTGGTTCTGATTATCCTTTCCACCCTGGCGATGATTGTGATGCCCAGAATCTTTGGTAGAGTGGAGCAGGCGAAAAGAACAGCCGCAATGGTGCAGATTAAAAATTTTGAGATGGCTTTGCAGCTCTTTTATCTGGATAATGGTTTCTACCCGGACAGCGAGCAGGGATTGGAGGCATTGGTGGCATTGCCTACGTTTGGTCGGATTTCCGAGAAATGGCGCGAGGGTGGATACCTGGAAAAAGGGAAAGTTCCTTTAGACCCTTGGAGGAATCCTTATCTTTACATCTCCCCGGGGATTCATAATCAGGAATATGACATCGTTTCTTATGGAAGGGATGGCGAGGAGGGGGGTGAAGGAGGGGACAAAGATATTGAGAATTGGGCTTTGGAGGAATAAGGGGTTTACCCTGATTGAACTTGCACTTGTTGTTCTCCTTATCTCTATTTCACTATTACTCTTTGCTCCGCTTCTTGCCAATTTTGTTTCCTCATCCCGGATGGACTTCGCTCTCCAGAGAATTGAAACATTCTCAAACTACCATCAGGGAGAGGTAGAGAGGTTGGGGAAAGAAAGAATATTTTGCCTGGATTTTGAAAACGGGGAATATTGGGCGGAACTGAAAGGGAAAGAAAATTTTGTTGAAATAATAGAGGTTTTAGGAAAAAGGACCGCTCTTCCTAAAAATCTTTCTTTTGTTGATGTTATAACCTCAAGGGGAAAATTTAATGAAGGAATAGGCAGTTTTTCCCTTTCACCTTCCGCTCTTGAACCGGCGATTATTCATCTGAAAGATGAAAAGGAAAATTATTATTCTCTCTACTGGAAACCGTTATCCGGCAAAATAGAAATTTATGATGGGTATATTGAGGAAGAAAATTGATGTTTGGGACTGTCCCATGTCATTGCGAGGAGCGTCCAGCGACGTGGCAATCTCGGGACTGTCCCGCAGTAGAGGTTTTACTCTCCTGGAGGTCCTGGTTAGTTTGGCAATTATTGCCTTTGCCCTTACCGCAATTTTGCAGACCCAATTTTATAATTTGAAGGTTTGTGCCGAGTCAAAAAATATTCTCATCGCCAGGATACTAACGCAAAAGAAGATGGCGGAAATTGAACTGTCCGATGAGTTAAAAGCAGGGGAGGGTGTCTTCCCCGAAAATAAAGATTTTTCCTATGCAGTGAACTTTAATGATATTCAAGAGAATCTGAAAGAGATTAATTTAAAAGTAATTTATAAGGAAGATAATCTGATTAATGATTTTTCGGTAATTACGTATGTATATAAATAGTGACAGAGGTTTTACTCTTTTAGAAGTGCTGGTTGCGGTCGTTATCACTTTTTTGATGGTGGGGGTTATTTATGGCTCCTACAGGGGTGTCTTTGGGACGATGCAAAAAAGTAAGAGAGTATTCAGTGACTATCAAACTATTAGCCATCTTCTAAGAAGGATGAATGAGGAAATTGCTTCTGCTTTTGTTTCCTCTGATTTACCATTTGTAGGAGGGAAAAGAGAACTTGAATTTTTTACGACAAAAAACGCGGGTATCTCTGACCTCGGTAAAATCAATTATTTTTTACGTCAGAATGAGGAAGGAATCCCCGTTCTTTTTCGTCGGGAATCCATTCCTTTTTCAGAAATTCCCGGCAAAGC
>DAOVNU010000042.1 GCA_030630065.1 bacterium
GTTTCTTTTCTTTAAAGATATCTTTTCTCAGAGACAGGAAGATAAATACTTAAAAGTTGTGAGTATCGGTTTTTGTGCGGGAATCATTGCAATTCTGATTACCAGTTTTTTTCACGACATCTTTCATAATCGCCAGATTGCCACTTTAACCTGGTATATTATCGGAATGACAATTGCCTCTAATAATTTGAAAGATAAAGAAACCACCGGCAATTAAAAAGATGAAAAAGGAAATGACCTGGGTGGGATAAAGGGAGAGAAAAAGCGGTTCTAAATTACCCCGAAGAAAATCTATGCCGTAGCGGGATATGGAATAGAGCATGAAATAAATAAGGAGAATAGTCCCATTTTTTCTCTTCCCTTTCCACAAAAAGAACAAAATCAAAAAAACAAAAAGGTTGCTTAAACAATAATAAATTTGGGTTGGGTGCCGGGATACGTTATCAAAGGGGAATCTGACGCTTAAGAAAAAATTTGTCTCTTTACCATAGCAGCAGCCGTTAAGAAAACAACCAAGTCGCCCTATTGCCTGCCCCAGAGGAAAATAAAGTGCGAGAAGGTCAAGTACCATCAGGGTTGGCAGGTTCGTCCGACGCAGAAACAATATTCCCGCCGCTAAACCGAAGATAACTCCCCCCTGAACCGCCATTCCCCCATGGCGGATAGCAATAACCTCCAGGGGATGACGAAAATAATAAGAGAAATGGACAAGGATATGTAACAACCTTGCGCCAAACAGTCCGCTAATAACAATCAGAAAGATAACGTTCAAAAGAATTTCCTCACTTAATCCTTCCTTTCCTCCGCGCTGCAGAATAAGGAAACTAACCAGAAAGATTGAAAAAGCAATAATCACCCCATAGGAATAGACAGCGAAATTACCAATTTTAAACAAAATAGGATACATTTAAGATACTTTAATCTGTGGTTTTTTTATTTCCTGGATTAACAAAATTACAATTCCAATGGTGATGGCGGTGTCCGCCAAATTAAAGATGGGCCAGACCTTGAAATCAAGAAAATCAACCACTGTTCCCAATCTCACCCGGTCAATCAGGTTTCCCAGAATTCCTCCGGCAATCAGTCCTGTCGCTATTCTTTGATTCCGATTCCTCTGGCCTCTGTCGCGCAAGAAAAATATGAGCATCCCGATTGCCAACAGGGACATCCCTAAATAAAATGCAAGGGGAATTTTATCTTTGAAAAGGCCAAAGGAAACACCCGAATTCCTGATATGGGTAAGGTAAAAAAAATGAGGAATTAACAAAATTGACTGACCTTCGGCTAAAAAAAGGTTAACCAGATGTTTTGTCAGTTGGTCAAAAAAAATGATGGCAATTCCCACCCGAATAAACATAGTTAGTAAGGGTTAGGTCAAAAACCTGACCCTTATTCCGTAGTTTCCCTGCTCCTCTGGCAGGTGATGCAGAATCTGGCATAGGGAAGCGCACGCAATCTCTTTTGAGAAATCTTCCCCTGACATTTCTCGCAAATTCCAAATGACCCCTGATTGGACCTACCAGAAACAAGCTTCGCCAGGGCGTTATTAATCTCTGTAAGCAATTTGCCTTCGGAGGAAGTAAGATTCAGGTCCAGATTTTTCTCAAAGTTATCGCTGGCCAATTCAGCTAAATGCGTTGGGACACCGTGATTCTCACCTTCTGCCTGGCTTAACTCCAAACTATCTTTCTGCAAAGCTCCCATCGCTTCCAAAATCCTGATTTTTTCTTTGATTAATAACTTTTTATATTTTTCCTTTTCCTTTTTATTCATTTTTCCCTTCTTATATGTCCAAGATAATGGTTGTCTGCCAGAAATTACCCTTTTTTTCAACCTTCAAATTATGATAGGTAGCAGCTTTTACCTCTCTTTTCGGAACTTGACTATTTTTCTTAATCCTTCCCTGCAGGTAAAATCTGTTTTTTATCTTTTTAATCTCAACTTTAAACCGGTTAAAAATTGCTTTTTCTTTCTCCGCAAGATAAAGTAGTTCATTAAGGAAAGCTACCAGAAGCTCTTCCAATGTTAGTCCTTCAACTTTAACTTTGGATTGAGATTGCCACGTCGCTATTGCTCCTCGCAATGACTCCGTCGTTTTGAATTTTCCGCCGGCGACGATGCTGAACATTCCTCTTGCCGCTTCAGCAAAGAGTTCCTCTTTATTTTTCCCTTTGATTAAAAGTCCAATATCTGCCGTATGGTCAATGACCCGAAACATCCTCTTTTTCTTTCAGAACAACGGTTACATCCGCAATATGGTCCTCATCCCCCAGGTTAATCAATTTTACACCCTGAGTGTTCCTGCCAATCGCACGAATATCCTTGATTGGGACACGAATCAGAATTCCTTTCGTCGTAATCAGGAGAATCTCGTCGTCATTCATTACACTTTTGATACCCACAACCTCTCCATTCCTCCCTTTGGTTTTAATATCAATAATACCCTTACCGCCCCTCCTCTGTTTGCGGTAAAGTTTAATCTTACTGCGCTTACCAAAACCATTCACCGTGACGGTCAGCAGGGAATGGTCCTCTTCAGCCACCTCGCCTCCCTTGACCAAATCACCTTTGGATAACCTGATGCCACGCACCCCTCTTGCCGTCCTTCCCATTGACCGAACGTCCTCTTCGGAGAAATGAATTGACTGGCCTTCTTTGGTAGAGAGAACAAGGTTCTTTTTCCCGTCGGTAAGTTTTACCTCAATCAATTCGTCGTCCTTTTTTAAGGTAAGGGCAATGATTCCCGTGCGTCTCTGGTGACTATAGGCAGAAACAGGGGTTTTCTTCACTATTCCTTTTTTGGTTACCATCAAAAGAAAGAGGTCCTCGCTATATTCTTTGATGGGGATAACCGCGGTCACTACCTCATCGGTGCTAATACTAAGAAGGTTAATGATTGCCTTTCCCTTTGACTGTCTGCTTGCCTCCGGAATCTGATAGGCGGGAAGCCAATAGACCCGACCTTTATTGCTAAAGAAGAGAATGGTATCGTGGGTGGAGGCAACAAAGAATTGTTTGATGTAGTCCTCCTCCCTGGTTCCTGCCCCGATAATTCCTCTGCCCCCACGGTGCTGTTTCCGGTAAGTATCCATCAGAACGCGTTTCACATAACCGGAGGCAGAAATCGTAATGACGACGTCCTCCTTGCGCACCAGGTCAATCTCGGAGAAATCCTCAACCGCTCCCACAATCTTTGTCCTACGAGGGTCGCCAAATTTTTTCTTTAAATCTTTCAACTCATTCTTAATAACCCCGGAAATCTTCTTCTCGCTGGCAAGAATGGACTTTAAATGTTGAATCTCTTTTGTTAATTCCTTGTACTCCTCCTCTATTTTATTTCGCTCCAGTTTAGTCAAACGTGAAAGCGGCATCGCCAAAATACTATCGGTTTGAAGAGAAGAAAGTTTAAAGGTCTTCATCAAGGATGCCTTAGCCACATCCACCGCCGCAGATTTCCTGATAATTTTTATTACCTGGTCAATATGCAGAAGGGCAATCTTCAAACCAAGAAGGATATGGGCACGACGCTCTGCTTTCCTCAACTCAAATTCTGTGCGCCGTCGCACCACTTCTCTCCTGTGCTCTAAATAGTAGTTCAATAATTCCTGAAGAGTAAGAACTCTCGGACGCTGTTTGACTATGGCAAGATTGATAATACCAAAACTGGTGCGCAATGTCGTATGTTTATAGAGTTGATTAAGGATAACATCCGGGTTTTCTCCGGCTTTTAGTTCAATGCAGATGCGCATTCCTTTCTTGTCCGACTCATCCCGGATTGTGCTGATTCCTTCGATTTTCTTCTCCTGGGCAAGTTTCGCGATATTCTCAACCAGGGTGCTCTTGTTCACCTCATAGGGGAGTTCCGTGACGATTAAAGCGGTTCTTCCCCTTTCTAACTCTTCTTCTTTCACCTTTGCCTGAAGAGTAATGATGCCCCTTCCGGTGCGGTAGGCATCTAAAATTCCTTTCCTTCCGCAGATAAATCCCCCGGTAGGAAAGTCCGGTCCGGGCAGGAGTTTCATCAACTCCTCCAGAGATGCATCCGGTTTTTCAATTAAAAGAATAAGGGTATCAATAACCTCACTGAGGTTATGGGGAGGCATATTGGTTGCCATTCCCACGGCAATGCCTGAGGAACCGTTGAGAAGAAGATTGGGGAGAGAGGAAGGAAGGATGGTCGGCTCTAATAACGTACCATCAAAATTGGGAGTAAAATTAACCGTTTCCTTGTCAATGTCCGCAAGAAGAGAAGAAGCAATTGCGGATAATCTTGCTTCGGTATAACGCATCGCTGCAGCAGGGTCTCCATCAACCGAGCCAAAATTCCCCTGACCGTCAACAAGAGGATACCTTAAAGAAAAATCCTGGCACATTCTGGTAATGGTGTCATAGATTGCCGCATCCCCATGGGGGTGATATTTTCCCATTACTTCACCAACGATACGCGCACTCTTTTTATAGGGTTTACCCGGTGAGACCCCTAATTCGGACATCCCGAAGAGAATCCTCCGGTGCACCGGCTTTAAGCCATCCCTGACATCGGGGAGAGCCCTTCCCACAATGACACTCATCGCATAATCAATGTAGGAAGACCGCATTTCCCGTTCAATCTCTACCGGAATCACCCTTTCCTTAACCTTTATTACCTCTTTCTTCTCTTTCATTGTTTTTTCTTATACTTCAACTGTCCTTTTTTGTCACTCTCAAGACATCTGGAAGGGCAATCTTTCCTTCCCTCGCTTTTTTCATTCCATCCTCGCGCAGGGTCTCCATTCCCGCCTTCTGCGCCACTTTCTTGATGCTTTCGGTGGCGGCTTTTTTCAGGATTAATTCCCTCATCTCATCATTGGGAATCATCAGTTCAAACAATCCCGTTCTTCCCTTATATCCGGTGCCATTGCATTGGTTGCATCCCTTCCCACGACAGAAGAAAGAACCATCATCTTTCAAATTTGCTTCCTGAATTATTTCTGATGAGGGCTGATATTCTTTTTTGCAGGAATCACAAAGGGTGCGCACCAACGTTTGTGAAAGAACGCCAATAACCGAAGAGGCGACTAAAAATGGCTCAACCCCCATATCGGTCAGTCGGGTAGCAGCTCCCGGAGCGGTGTTGGTATGTAAAGTGGCAAAAACCAGTTGTCCGGTCTGTGCTACCTGAAAAGAGATGGAGGCGGTTTCCTTATCTCTAATCTCACCAACCATCACTACATCCGGGTCCTGACGTAAAATGGAACGCAGCCCTGTGGCAAAATTAAAGCCGGCTTTAAGATTAATCTGCGCCTGGACAAGTCCCGAAATATGATACTCTACCGGATCCTCAATGGTAATAACATGGATGCGCGCCGATTTAATTTTATTTAAAGAACTATAAAGCGTGGTGCTTTTTCCCCCGCCGGTAGGACCTGTAACCAAAACAATACCATAGGGTTCTTCCAGAACCTTGTTATAGCGGGCTAACGTTTCCGGCTGAAACCCCAACTGGTCAAAACCCAAAAGAATATTGCGTTTATCCAGGATTCTAATTGCCACCGCCTCACCAAAGATGGTCGGGTAAGTAGAAATCCTTAAGTTCACCTCTCCACCCTTAACCGTGGCTTTGTAAGCCCCGCTCTGGGGAATACGGCTTTCGGTAATATCCAGATTTGCCAGAACCTTGATTCTGGTAACAATTGCCTGATAAAACTCTTTTGGCGGAGGCGGGAAGTTATAAAGAAATCCATTAATCCGGAAACGCAGGGAAACGTTTTCCTCGGTCTCTAAATGGATATCGGTAGCTCTCTGCTCCACCGCCTGGGAAAGAACGGAGTCAACAATGGCGGTCGCCGAAGAATACTCTGTGTCCGAAACCTTCACCTTCATAAAATCAACTCTTTCTACCATAATATACTAAAAGCAGTTGGCGATATCAGTTGCCAGGAGAACGCATTTCATCTTTATAGATTACCATACCATTTTCTTTTACCCAATTTTCTGAAAAACCTACATGGGAAATAGGATTTCTGCTTTTATCCAATTGTCTTTCTGCTTCTTTTAATAAAACATCAGGTTTAATTTCATAGATTACTTTTACCTTCAGCGGATTCCTTTTGTAAAAAATAGCAGAGTAAATTTTCTTATTTCTTTTGATTCGGTCTAATGACTTTTTTCGTTTATCTGACGGTTCTTTGAATACCCTATCTAATTGTCCTGTACCACCTTCATAACAAGTAAGGTATTCATACTTTATATGAGGATTATTTTTATCACAAGCATCTGCATCTCTCTTTGATATTATTAGTTCATGATCTAGTATTTCAGCGATAATCATTTCTTTTACTAAACCCGGTTGTAAGATATTAACAATACCTATTTTTAAGGCTAATTTCTGTGCCTTTCGTACCAACATTATAATTTGTGATAATATTTTCTTTTTCATCAGTGGAACAGCATAGCTTCGTGCTTCATTTTTATTTCTTTTAGACGCTTCTTACAAATTTGTATTAGTTCCGGATTTACCTCAAATCCAATAAAGCTTCGTTTAAGTTCTTCACAAACAACAAGTGTTGTTCCTGTCCCTGCAAATGGATCTAAAACTAGTTCCCCTTCATTTGAACTTGCTCTCACCATTCTTTCAATCAGTTTCTCTGGTTTTTGTATAGTATGAAGAAACTCTCGGCTCAATAATTCTTTTGATTTATAAGTGAGTTGTTTAATATCTCCCCACACATCACCCGGATTTTTACCTTTTTCATTGA
>DAOVNU010000118.1 GCA_030630065.1 bacterium
GCCTGAGAGGAGGAAACCGGAACACCCAATTGGGTGAAGAGATGAAGCGTAACTGCGGTTGAAAGAAGAGCAACCAGCCCGGAAAAAGGGTCCAGAGGGGCAATCCTTTTCCCCACGGTAAAGATGACATTCTTTCCATAAGTCAAAACACCCAGGGAGATACTCATTCCCCCGATAAACGTGGCAAGAAACGGTGAAAGAATACCGGCAGCAACAAATGGTCCGGTAGTATTGGCAACATTATTTGCCCCCAGATTGTAAGCCGCATAACAGCAAATAATACAACAGGAAACTTTTGCCACAGAATTGAAGAGTTGCATATTTTTCACCTTCCTTCGGTAAAAATGGCAAAGTAAGATAAAAAGAAGATAGGAAATAATAGCCGCTCCCAGGGGAGTAAATAACCAGCAGACAATAACCCGGGTTAATTTATGAAAGGAGATAGCAACCTGGTTTAAAAGCCCAATGCCAACGATGGAACCGATTATTGCCTGGGAGGTGGAGACCGGGAAACCCAACCAACTCATAAGGTTCACAATAATGGCGGCAGCAAGAGTAGCAATAAATGCGGCTTTCAGATTCAGAGCCGTTATTCCTCCCACCGTGGCAAAACATTTTCCCCCTTCTATCATCGCGCCCAAAAGAATGAAAATTGCCGCAAGAACAACCGCCCGCCGATAATTAATTAGCCCTGAAGTAACAGGAGGACCAAAGATATTAGCCGCATCATTACCTCCCAACCCCCAGCCAAGATAAACCCCGGGAAGAATCCTGAACATCCTTTAGATTCTCCTCTTGATTGCCAAAATTTCCAGTTTATCCGAAGCATCCTCGGCTCTATCGGAAATATCACAAATCTTGATTACCAGTTGCTTCAACAGAATTTTTCGTGCCAACTCCAAATTAGCGGAGAAAATCTTGCGGGTTAAGTCCTCTTCTTTCTGGTCAACTTCGGCTTCTTTCAGGTTTACCTCCTGCACCTTTTCCAGGGTAAGGGAAAAATCCTCAAAAAGATGGGTAAAACCCTCCTTTAACGGCTGGAAGGGTACAATAGAATCTTTAACAATTTCTGCAAAGGACAGTTTCAAGTCCTCAGGAATATCAGGTGTCTCCAGCATAATAAGGTCGCAACAGGACTCTGCTTCATCAGCAATTTTATCAACCCCCTCGACAAAGTTCAAAAAGTCCTCGCGTAAGAGAGGCAAAAAAGCGCCTTCAAATAGCCCTTTAGCAATTTCTCGACGAAGGTTATCCGCCTCTGATTCCGCTTTGTCAACCTGTAAACTAAAATCTCCTGCTTCTTCCTTCTTACCAGCCAGGTAAGCATCAAAGGTCTTTTTCATTTCATTCAGGCATATCTCAGTTTTTTCCAGATGTTCCCTGATTAAACTTAAACTTTTTTCTTCCCGATTTCTCATTTCTCTTTCTCCATTACCTTATCCAGAATATTTATTGCTTTATCAATTTCCTTTTTAGTGACAATTATCGGCGGCATAATGCGCAGAATTTTCTTCTGGGTGCAGTTAATTAAAAGACCTTTTTTTAAACAACTCTCTACAATTTTCTGACAGGGTATTTCCAGTTCTACGCCAAGCATCAATCCCAGACCTTTAATCCCTTTGATAAAAGAATATTTTTTCTTTAAATTTTCTAATTTTCCGCGGAGGTATTTACCCATTTTTTTAACGTTCTTCAGGAGACCTTCCTTTTCTATCATCTCAATCACCGCCAGGGCGGCAGCGCAGGCAAGAGGACCACCGCCAAAGGTAGAGGCATGCGTTCCCGGACCCATTAAATCGGCAATTTCCTTTTTCGCAATGAGAGCACCGATGGGAAACCCTCCCCCCAGGGTCTTGGCTAAAGTCATTATGTCCGGTATTACGGCAAAATTCTGATAACAGAAAAACTTTCCGGTTCTGCCCATACCGGTCTGCACCTCGTCAAAGATAAGCAGAATTTTCTTTTTGTCACAGAGTTTTCTTAGAGAGAAAAGATACTCTTTTTCAATAATGTTAATTCCTCCTTCTCCCTGAATTGGCTCCAGGAAAATTGCGACGGTCTTTTTAGTAATTGCCTTTTGAACAGCCCTTAAATCATTAAAAGGAACGGTTTTAAATCCCTCCGGCAAAGGCGAGAAGCCCTCCTTTATCTTTTTTTGGCCGGTTAAGGTAAGCGTAGCAAGGGTGCGGCCGTGAAACGAATTTTTCATTGAAATAATTTGATACCGACCCCCATCTTTTCCATAAAGTCGCGCTAATTTAATAGCCGCCTCATTTGCTTCTGCCCCTGAATTGCAGAAGAAGCATTTACCGCCAAAAGAGAGTTTAGATAACTTTTCCGCCAATTTCCCCTGCAACTGATTATAGTAATTATTGGGGATATGAAAAATAAGTTTGCTCTGTTTTCTAATTGCGGCTGCAACCTTCGCCGGGCAATGCCCCAGGCCGCTTACCGCCCATCCCGGAAAAAAGTCAAGATATTTTTTCCCTTCAACATCCCAGACATTCGCTCCCTTACCTTTCGCCATCACCAACGGATACTGTGTATAGCAGGGAATGACGAATTTCTGATAGAGTTGAATAA
Source organism: bacterium (assembly GCA_030630065.1). Lineage (GTDB taxonomy): Bacteria > Ratteibacteria > UBA8468 > UBA8468 > UBA8468 > DAOVNU01. The sequence goes on from DAOVNU010000118.1 coordinate 2,584, forward strand.
CCTTTTTTGATTTCATTTTATCCCTTCCTTTCCAACACAATCTCGGTACCAATTCCCTCATTGGTAAATATTTCCAAAAGAATACTATGGGAAAGCCGACCGTCAACAATATGAACCTTTTTTACCCCGGACTTCAGAGTTTTCAGAGCCGCCTTTACCTTGGGAAGCATCCCCTCGGTAATCACCTTCTCCTCAATCAAGGTTTTTGCCTCCTCTTCGGTAAGAACAGAAATCAGGGTCTCCGCATCTTCCGGATTGCCCATAATGCCTTTAACGTTAGTAATAAAAACAAGTTTTTCCGCGCTGATACTTGCGGCAACCTCGGCGGCAGAGGTATCAGCATTGAGATTATACTGTTTTTGGTCTTCCCCGATGCCGATCGGCACAATTACCGGAATAAAATTCCGGTTCAACAATTCTTCCAAAATTTCCTTTTTAACCTCAACAATCTCCCCGACAAAACCAAGGTCAATCTCTCCCAAAAAGGTCTTTTTTACCTTAAAGAGTTTATCCTCAGGGAGAACACCCTTTACTTTTCCCCCTAATTCTTCAATCTGCTGCACAATTCGGTTATTGAGGCAAATCAGGACTTCTTCCACCGTATTGATTGTCTCCGCATCGGTGATGCGCAGTCCATCTACAAATTTGGTCTCTTTTCTTTCTGCGAGCAACCTGTTGGTGATGAAATTTCCTCCCCCGTGAACAAGCAGTGGTTTCATTCCCACCGAGGACATCAGGACAATATCCAGGAGAATAGACCTGAATGTATTTCCATTCTCCATCAGGTTGCCCCCGTA
>DAOVNU010000022.1 GCA_030630065.1 bacterium
ATAAAGTTTATAGGCGCTGTCTTGATTAAGATAGGTTTTACCTACCGCACAGCCATAAAAAAAAGTAAGAGAAAAAAGAAATAAAAAAGTTATCTTTTTCAATTTATTTTTTTCACTAAGGCGAGGGAAGTTTCTGTAGCGGCATTTGGCAACGTATGAATGCCCGGATAGAGAGTTGCCTATAGCGAGCATCTCTGCGAGCGTGCCGCCTAAGGAACTTCCCGAGCCCTTTATCGTTTTCGTTTCTTATGCCTTTGGGCGCGTAATTTCTTCTTTCTCTTATGCTTGGACATCTTTGCTTTTTTTCTCTTCTTTCCGCAAGGCATTTTTTCTCCTTAACAGATAACCTTATTCAGTGGATACTCAATAATTCCCTGACCCCCAACCTCTTTAAGCCGGGGAATGAGCTCCTTCATTTCTCTCTTGTCAACAATTACCTCTACCGCACACCAGCCCTTTTCACTCAAGGAGGAAACGGTTGGTTTACGCAAAGCGGGCAAAATGGAAAGGAGTTTTTCCAGTCCTTTTTCTTTAATGTTGAGTTTCAATCCCGCCTTTCCCTCGGCTAATAAAGCACCTTCTAAAAGTAGCGCAACGTTAGAAATTTTCTTTCTTTTCCAGGGATTCTGCAAACTATCTTTGTTGGCAATAAGTCGTGTGGTGGACTCCAAAATAATTTCAAGAATCCTTAAGTTATGGGCAGAAAGCGTCACCCCGGTTTCGGTAAGTTCACTGATTGCATCAACTAATTTACCGGCCTTGATTTCGGTGGCACCCCAGGAAAATTCCACCTTTGCCTTTATTCCCTTTTTCTTTAGATAATCTCCGGTAACATTGACCAGTTCAGTAGCAATTGTCTTTCCCCCTAAATCGGAAACTTTTCTGATTTTGGAATCTCCGGGGACGGCAATTACCAATTTCATCGAGCCAGGACCGCGTTTGGTATAAGGGAGTTCTTTTATTTCCCTGACCTTTGCTCCCGTCTCCAAAATCCAATCCTTCCCGGTGATTCCTGCATCAAGAGAGCCGTTCTCTACATAACCGGCTATTTCCTGAGCCCTGATTAAAGAAAGTTCCAATTGCGGGTCATCTGCAGAGACCAAATAGGACCTCTCCTCCAGCTTTAACTCAAAACCGGCTTTTTTGAAAAGTTTGAGAGTAAAATCCTGTAAACTTCCTTTCGGTATTCCAATCTTTAATTTTTTCATTCCTCAAAGACCCCCATTTTCCTATACTTCTCATAACGGAGATTAAGAAGTTGTTCAATAGGTATTTGATTTAATCTTTTCAAAGAATTTTTTAACCTCTTTCCGACATTCTCGATTATCTCTTCCTGGTTATGATGCGCCCCTCCTGATGGCTCGGCAATAATTTCATCAATAATCTTCATTCGGAGAAGGTCGGCAGCGGTAAGTTTTAATGCCTTTGCCGCCTCCTTTTTTGCATCCTGACTCTTCCAGAGAATTGCCGCACAACCTTCAGGAGAGATAACTGAGTAGATACTATTTTCCAGCATTAAGACGTAATCTGCCACCCCAATACCCAGCGCACCACCACTGCCCCCCTCACCAATAATGATACAAATAATAGGCGTGCGCAGAGAAGAAATCTCCATTAAGTTCTTGGCAATGGCTCTCGCCTGGCCTCTTTCTTCTGCCTCTATCCCGGGATGAGCGCCCGGGGTATCAATTAATGTCACCACAGGGATATGGAAGCGTTCAGCTAATTTCATCAAACGCAACGCTTTCTGATAGCCCTCGGGATGAGCCATTCCAAAATTCCGTGCCAGATTCTCCCTGGTATCTTTCCCCTTTTGCTGTCCAATAACAACTATACTTTTACCATCAAATTTACCCAGGCCACCGATGATGGCGGGGTCATCCCCCATACATCTATCTCCGTGAAGCTCTACAAAGTCCTCAATCAAGACCCTTACATAGTCCATCGTATGTGGACGATTACTACACCTTGCCAACTCCACCTTCTGCCAGGGGGAAAGGTTGGAAAAAACCGCTTTTTTTCTTTCTTCCAACCTTTTTCGCAATTTTGTCAGTTTTTCACTATAGTCAAGATGCTTTTCCTTGCCTATTTTCTCCAACCTTGCAATCGCTTTTTTAATTTCAACGATTGGCTTCTCAAATTCTAACATTATATTATTTTTGGTACTTTAAAATAACCGTCCTTTTTCGCCGGAGCATTGGCTAATGCCTCCCTCTGCTCCAACCCTTTACGTACCCTATCTTCACGGAAGCGATTAACCACCGACAAAATATGAGTAGTTTCTCTAACATTTTCCGTAGATAAACCTTTCAATTTCTCCACATAAACTAAAATTTCTTCCAAATCCTTTTGATAGTTCTCTATCTCCTCTTCCTTCAATTTAATCTTTGCCAGGCGGCTAACGTACTTTATATCCTCTTCGGTAATTTTCATCCTGGGGTTATTTTACCATTTTTTTTTAAAAAGTCAATTTTTGACATTCCATCCAATTTTGCGTATAATCAAGAAACGATGACTGAACTAAAAAGACAATTAGGGATTATCCGAAAAAACAGTGTGGAAGTTTTACCGGAAAAGGAACTGGTTGAGAAATTGAAACGTTCCTTGAAGGAGAGGAATCCCTTAAGGGTTAAATACGGAATCGACCCTACCGGCTCTGAGATTCATCTCGGGCACACCGTCCCCATCAGAAAATTAAAGGATTTTCAGGATTTGGGACACCAGGTTATTTTTCTTGTTGGTGACTTTACGGCAACCATTGGTGACCCTACCGGCAGAAATGAGACCAGGCCAATCCTTTCCAAAAAACAAATCGAAGAAAATCTTCTCGGTTATAAGAAACAGATTGGGAAAATTCTCAACCTAAAAAAAACTGAATTTCGTTACAATTCGCAGTGGCTCGCAAAACTCAAGTTAGAGGAACTGCTAAAACTTGCCAAAAATTTTACCATCGCCAGGATTCTGGAACGGGATGATTTCTTTTTAAGGTATAAAAGCGGTAAACCAATTTTTATGCAGGAGTTCTTTTATCCTTTAATGCAGGGATACGATTCGGTAATTTTAAATAGTGATGTTGAGATTGGAGCAACCGAGCAGAAATTTAATCTTCTTGCCGGCAGAAGTTTGCAAGAATCCTTAGGAAAAGAACCTCAGGTAATCATTACCATGCCTGTTTTAGAGGGAACGGACGGCAAAAAAAAGATGAGTAAAACCTACAATAATTACATTGGTGTTAACGAGAAGCCGGAAGAAATTTACGGGAAGTTGATGTCTACTCCTGATTCTCTGACGAAAAAATATTTTTATTTACTTACCGAACTCTCGGAAGGAAAAATAGATGAATTTCTAAAAAATCCTCTCCTGGCAAAGAAAAAACTGGCGGCTTTTATTGTGGAGAGTTATTATGGCGAGGAAGAAGCAAAAAAATCGCAAAAACATTTTGAGACAATTTTCCAAAAGAGAAAAATCCCGGAGAAAATACCTGTTTTTACAATAAAAAAGAATGATTTAAAGGAAGGGAAAATCTGGATTGTCCGATTGCTTTGCTCAACAAAACTGGCTACTTCCCATAATGATGCAAAACGTCTCATTTTACAGAAAGCGGTTTCCTTGAACGGAGCAATTATCACCAACCCGGATTTAGAGGTTAAACCAAAAGAGGAAATAATCCTTAAGGTCGGAAAACGTCACTTCGTAAAGGTGAAATAGTGTAGTGGCAGAGCTTGCTCTGCCTGATAAATCAGGCAACTACAGAACCCTTATTTATTTAAAGGACAAGCAATGAAAAATAATAAAAAAATTAATTGGTTTAAAGAAGCAAGATTTGGGATGTTTGTTCACTGGGGATTATATTCCATCCCTGCCAGAGGTGAATGGGTAATGCATATTGAACAAATTCCCAAGGAAGAATATGCTCAATTAGCAAAACAATTTAATCCAAAGAGATTTAATGCCGATAAATGGGTAAGGTTAGCTATAAGTGCGGGAATGAAATATATAGTTTTAACCACCAGGCATCATGACGGCTTTTGTCTCTTTGATAGTAAGGTTTCTAACTTTACCTCGGTGAAAACTGCCGCAAAAAAGGACTTTGTTGCCGAATACGTAGCCGCCTGTAGAAAGTATAAGATAAAGATTGGGTTTTATTATTCTCTGATGGATTGGTCTCATCCCGAGTATCAGAATAGTATGGAGAAAAACAGTCCTGTTTCGCCTCAATTTATTGCCTATTTCCAGACCCAGGTAAAAGAACTCTGCACCAACTACGGCAAGATTGATGTTCTCTGGTTTGATGGAGAATGGGACCATTCAGTTAAACAATGGCAATCGGAAAAGTTAGTTAAAATGATTCATAAACTTCAACCAACTGCTTTAATCAATGATCGATTGGGAACCGAATCCAGGGGAACCCTCGGGGATTTTGGAACGCCGGAGCAGTATATCCCTACCGCATTCCCGGAAAGTTCCGCTCCTTCTCGCTCCTGGGAATCCTGTATGACGATGAATGATAATTGGGGCTATTCTGCAGGGGATAAAAACTGGAAATCAACCCGGCAACTAATTATGAATCTGGTTCGCTGTGTTTCCGGGGATGGTAATTTCCTGCTTAATGTTGGACCCAAACCTGATGGCACGATACCCCCTCCTTCGGTAAGCCGCCTCAAGGAGATTGGTGCCTGGATGAAGATAAACAAAGAGTCTATTTATGGGTGTGGAAAGACATCTTTTGGCGGAGGGATGGTGGGTTTAACTACCGCCAAGAACAATAAGGCGTATCTTCACATCTTCCGCTGGTCAGGAAAAGAAATCTGCCTTGCCTGGGTAAAAAATAAAATAAAATCCGCCTATCTATTGGCAAATAATAAAAAAATTTCCGTTTCCCAGAAAAATGACCGACTTTTTATCAAAGGTCTACCACCAAAAGCACCGAACGATATTGATACAGTTCTTGTGTTGAAACTGGATAGGAGGAAAAATGGCTAATTTAAAGGAGATGAAGAGAAATCGGCCGCAAAACAGATTATGTGGTGGACTGCCCAAGATTGGTATTCGCCCGACCATTGACGGACGCAGAAAAGGTGTCAGAGAATCCCTGGGAAAACAGACAATGGATATGGCTGAATCTGCGGCGAAATTTCTCAGCGAGAATTTAAAACACAGCAATGGGATGCCGGTTGAATGCGTGATTGCGGATACCTGTATCGGGGGAGTTGCAGAGGCAACCAGGACTGCTGAGAAGTTTACTCAAGAAGGTGTTGGTCTTTCTTTGACCGTCACTTCATCATGGTGCTATGGTGCCGAGACAATGGATATGGACCCCTATCTGCCAAAGGCAATCTGGGGATTCAATGGCACGGAACGACCCGGCGCGGTCTACCTTGCCGCAGTTTTAGCCGGACATAACCAGAAGGGAATTCCTGCCTTTGGTATCTATGGGAAAGACGTGCAGGATAAAGATGATACCTCTATTCCAAAGGACGTTCAGAAGAAACTTCTTCAATTTGCCAAAAGTGGTTTAGCGGCAGCGACGATGAGAGGCAAGGTGTACTTATCCATCGGTGGTGTCTCTATGGGCATCGCCGGCTCTATTGTTGAACCCGCCTTTTTTCAGGACTATCTGGGAATGAGAAATGAATACGTTGATATGATTGAGTTTATGCGTAGAATAGATGAAGAAATTTACGACAAGGAAGAATATGTAAGAGCGCTTAAATGGACGAAAGAAAATTGCATTGAAGGGAAAGATAACAATAGCACAAAAATACAGAAGACCAGAGAACAGAAAGATAAGGAGTGGGAATTTGTGGTAAAGATGACCCTCATCGCCCGGGATTTAATGATTGGCAATCCCAAACTTGCCGAACCTGGGTTTGGCGAAGAAGCGGAAGGACACAATGCTATCGCTGCCGGTTTCCAGGGACAGAGACAATGGACCGACCATTTCCCCAACGGTGATTTTATGGAAACCATCCTCAATTCCTCCTTTGACTGGAACGGCATCAGGGAACCATTTATTCTTGCCACAGAAAACGATTGTCTCAATGGTATGGCAATGTTGTTTGGACATCTCTTAACCGGCACCGCACAAATCTTCTCCGATGTTAGAACCTACTGGAGTCCGGAAGCGGTAAAGCGCGTTACAGGAAAAGAGTTAACCGGAATAGCTAAAAACGGGATTCTTCATCTCATCAACTCCGGTTCAACCACCCTGGATGGAACCGGACAGCAATCAATTAATGGCAAACCGGCGATGAAGCCCTTCTGGGAAATCAGCCCTGAGGAGGTTGGAAAATGCCTTGATGCCACAAAATGGAGGCCGGCAAATGTTGAATACTTTCGTGGCGGTGGTTTCTCTTCTAATTTTTTAACTAAAGGCGGGATGCCGGTAACAATGTCCAGAATTAATATCATCAAAGGACTCGGTCCGGTACTGCAGATTGCGGAAGGAGAGACGGTGGATTTGCCGGAAGATGTCCATAGAATTTTAGATGAAAGAACCGACTCTACCTGGCCCACCACCTGGTTTGCCCCAAGATTAACGGGAAAAAGTCCCTTTAAGGACGTCTACTCGGTGATGAATAACTGGGGTGCCAATCACGGTGCGGTTAGTTACGGACATATTGGAGCGGACTTGATTAGTTTGGCCTCTATCCTGCGCATCCCAGTATGTATGCACAACGTTCCCCCAGAAAAAATCTTCCGACCAAGTGCCTGGAATGGTTTCGGGATGGAACCGGAGGGAGCGGACTTCAGGGCCTGCAGCAATTTTGGCCCATTATATGGAAAAAAGTAAAATCATTGGAGCATTTGATATTGGGGCTTCCGGGGGAAAGTTTATTATCGGAATTTTTGCTAAAGGTAAATTTTCCACTAAAGAAATCTATCGTTTCATAAATAAACCGATAAACCTTTATTTAAAACAAAAAAATAAAAACATTCATAAAATATACTGGAACGTTCTTTCTATCTATGACGAACTCATTACCGGATTAAAGAAACTAAAGGATTTTGGGATAGAACATCTGGATTCCTTGGGGATAGATACCTGGGGAACGGATGGGGGCTGCTTCAATAAATATGGAGAAATCATTGGCAGGGTGCATAATTACCGGGACCACCGGCTGGATAAAATCAGGGATGAATTATTTAAAATTATTCCGGAAAGAAAACTTTTTGAATTGACCGGAGTTCCCAGTTATCCCTTCAATGAGGTAAACCAACTCTTCTGGCTGGTAAAAAAACGGCATTCTCTTTTAAAAGCAACGAATTTTTTCCTCCCCATTACCAGTATTTTTTATTACTATTTAGGTGGCACGCTTATCTGCGAATATACCTGGGCCTCTACCACTCAACTGTTAGACCCTCTCAAGAAAAACTGGTGCAAAAAGGTTTTTGCAAAACTTAAGATTCCTCTCTCCATTATGCCCAAAATTGTTATGCCGGGAACAAAAATCGGCTTTCTTCATCAGGAGATAGCCAGAGAGGTTGGGCTAAATCAATGTTCAATTATCGCAACCGCTGCCCATGATACCGCCTGTGCCTATGCCGCCGCACCAATAGAGAAGGAAAAGAATTCCTTAATTATCAGTTCCGGTACCTGGTCATTAGTTGGAAAATTAATTCCCTCTCCACTCATTAATGAAAAGGTACATCAGAACCATTTTACCAATGAAGGCGGTATCGAAAACATCCGTTTTCTCAAGAATTTAATGGGAACCTGGATTATTCAGGAATTACGTCGGAAATGGAAAGAGAAGGATAAAAGAGAACTTACCTGGGATGAGATTGTAAAGATGGCTAAAAAAGCAGAAAGATTTTTTGCTTTTATCGACCCAGACGATGCTTTATTCTATAACCCGGAAGATATGCAAACCGCAATCAAGGAATTTTGCAAAAAGAGCAACCAGAAAATCCCCCAAAATAGAGAAACAATTTTAAGAATTGCCTATGAATCCCTGGCGCTTAAATACCAGTTGACCAATGCAATGATTGAAGAGATTACCGGCAAGAAAAATGAGTGTGTTTATATAATTGGCGGCGGAGCAAAGAATTCCCTGCTTAATCAATTTACGGCCAATAGCACCGGCTTACCGGTTGTTGCCGGTCCCATTGAGGCAACCGCCATCGGAAATATCCTCATTCAGGCAAAAACCTTAGGGATAATAAAATCCATGAATGAAGCCAGAAAATTAATTAAGGATTCCTTCCCCCTCATCCATTATAAACCCAAAGATACCCTTCTCTGGAGAAAAGCAATAAAAGAGTTTAAAAAGATGCTTTGACGAAAATTCATCAATCATCTATAATAATTTTTGAGGAGAAAAAAATCGTGAAGATAAAATTAGGGATGAATGCCGCTTTTGCGGCCTGTCGTTATCCTGAACCGGAGGTCTGGTTAAAAATTGTCGGGGAAGAACTGAATTTA
>DAOVNU010000120.1 GCA_030630065.1 bacterium
AAAATCAAAAGAGAGTTTCACACTCTTCCCCCCTTTTCCGGGGAGTTTATGGTTACAGTTTCTTTTAAAAAATGAATTTAATGAGCGAAACCTATTTCTTCCAGAACAACTTTCTTAAATGTTTCTTTGTTTCCCAGGCGTTTAGCAGCATCCAGGATTTCAATTCCAGCAAGTCTCCCTTCTGCATCATAATCAGCAGCAATTCCTTCATCAAGATGTTTTGTCGTTACTGTAGCCTCCTCAAATCTTATATAAAGAGCATCTACTTCTGGGTCATAAGTAATTTTCATCGTCTCTCCCTTTCAAGCGTAGTAAACATAAACCGTTACTACCACAATTTCACTCTCTTCTTCTATAAAAATTGGTCGCACCTGTTTAATTTTATAAAATTTCTTATTCCATGCACTATTAAAAGAAAAATCCTTTCTGGCTTCAAGCCTGCCCAATTCTGCCGGAGTCCAATTACTTGTTTGAATAGTTTCAATAATTTCCTCTTCCGTAGTTCCTCTATAGTTAAGTTGCTCTTTAGCATGTTTAGTGATTCGAATTGGTTTCATTTACCAGAAATATTGTATTCTAAAAAGAAGATAAAAGCAAATTATTTTAGATTTTAACCGGAGAAAAAATGGAGAAAGTAAGAGTAGGAATTATTGGTGCCGGAGGAAGGGCGAATTTTCAGGCAAAATCTATTCTGGAAAGTAGCAAGGGAGAATTAAAGATTGTCTCTTCTCCTGTGGAGGAGGAGGCAAAGAGGTTTGCAGAAAAGTATCGGATTGAATGGACACTTGACTGGCATAAGATTATTGAAAGAGATGATATTAATGCGGTAACCGTCTCTACACCGAATAGCACTCATCATCAGATTGTAAGCAGTGCTTTAAAGGTGGGTAAAGACGTTTTGGTTGAATATCCGATGGCATTAAAAGATGAGGATGCAGCAGAGATGATTAAATTAGCAAAAGAGAAGAACCTCATTCTCTGGGTTAGTTTAACCGAAAGATTAGAGAATCCCCATATCACGATTAAAGGTCAACTAAATTCTATCGGTGAACCTCTCCTTGCCTATGCCACCTATATCGCTGCCGGACTGAGTGGCTGGTATGCTGATACCTCCCTGAGAGGAAATCCTTTTGCTTCTATTCAGTTTCACTATATTGACCAGTTTCGCAACCTTTTTGGTGAGATAAAAGAGGTCAATGCAACGATGAATGAAAAAGAGGAAAATGGTAAACTTCTCTATAGCGCTTCCTCCCTGATGCTTGGCTTTGACAATGGTTGCAATGGATTTGTAGAATTCGGGATGGGTCTTCCGCCGGGAACAGGATTCAGAGAGAAGGTTATTGGCACCAAAGGCTACTTTGACTTTGTCGGTGGCAAATTGACCAGAGCAACCGCAGAAAATAAGAATGAAATTCCTTTACTGGAGACAAAACTTTCCTCTGATACTTCCAACTATCTTGAGGCCATTATCTCTGGTCAGGGAAATGTTCAGACAGCAGAAGAAGGTAAAAAATCATTAGCGGTGGCTTCTGCGGCTTTCAGGTCTGCGCAGGAGGGAATAAGAATAAAACTATAAAATGGATTTTCCGAAAGAGACGGAAGTAGCAATTATTGGTGCTGGTTTGATGGGCTGTTCGGTTGGCTATCGTCTGGCAAAAGCCGGGATGGAGGTAATTATTTTGGAGATGAGAAATATTGCCTCCGGTGCATCGGGGAGAAACGGAGGGATGGTTACTCAACTGGATGGTCGGGATTGCAATCAAGAGGCGATTCTCAATCGGCTTACCTATGCCAGAGAGAACAATAAGATGCTTCCCTCCTTAGCCGAAGAACTAAAATATGATTTTGAGTATGAAAGGGCCGGAGGAATGGATGTTGCAACCACTGATGAAGAATGGGAATATTTTGAGAGGAAACTGGTTCCCTTCCAGAAAAATGTTGGCGATGATGAGGTAATGCTCCTGGATAAAAAGGAAACAAAGGAGGTTTGCCCCCTTCTTTCCAATATCGCCAAAGGTGTGCGATTCCGACCGAGCGATGGAACATTGAATCCGTTTCAGTTGAATCTTGGTTTTGCTGCCGCGGCAGAAAGGAAAGGAGCAAAAATATTTACCTATACCCCGGTAAAAAAGATTGTGATTAAGAATGGAAAAACAACTGGCGTGCAAACAAAAAGGGGTTATCTAAAAGCAAAGTTAATTATCAATGCTGCCAATGCCTGGGCACCACTTTTGACTCCGGAAATAGATATTCTTCCCTTAAGGCAGGTGGCAGTGGTAACGGAGAGGGTAGCAAAACTTCCCGTCTACTCTATGGAAGCAGTTTTGGATAATCAGGTTATCTTCGGTTCCACTCAGCAGAAAAGCGGCAATCTGGTTGTCGGGGGTCTGGGAACAGAAGCAAGAAAGAGAAACGACCATTATCAGGAAGACCTTTCTCCTGATGAGATTTGCGGAAGCACCGCCATCTTTAATATTATTTTTAAAGGACTGGGAGATGTCAGCATTATTCGTTCCTGGGCCGGGACAATGGCATTTACTGCCGATGGACTGCCTTGTGTGGGACCTGTGCCCGAAATAGAGAATCTCTTTATTGTCGCCGGGTTTTCCAACGGGATGGCCTTTGCTCCCATCATCGGAAAATTGGTTGCGGAAGATATTATTTCTAAAAAACCTTCTCTATCTCTGAAACCATTTAACCCGAAAAGGTTCTATAAGCAAAAAATTAATTGGCCAAAGTCATATAATTACACCATTTTAGCCGATTTTCTGAACAGAAGATGAATCGCATTGAACTAGTAAAGAAAGCAATAGAGTTTAAGAAACCGGATATTTTGCCAATGGAACTGGTGGATGTTCCTAAAATTTATAATGCCTATGGCACCTTGGACAGTAATAAGGTAACTTTTATTCCCGGTACGGAGAATTTTGATTCTGCCTGGGCAACATATCACTGGATGTTTCAAGATTGCGGCAAAAATGAAAAAGCTGAAATTTTACGCAGGGACGAATGGGGTTGTCTGCAGAAAATTCCCGAGGATGAAAATTCCGCTTACGCAATCCTGAAAAATCCTTTGAGAAATAAAAATTCCTTAGAAGATTACCAATTTCCGAATCCTGAGATTACCAAGCCATTTTTTGAAAAGTTAGGCAAAACAATCAAGCAACTTTACTCTGACCGTTTCATCTGCGGCTATCTTGACCCGGCTGCTTTTCTGATTGCATTTAATATCTTAGGTTATGATTATCTTTTGATGAAGTTAGCCGATGATATAAAGTTTGTAGCGGAATTAATTGGACAAATCTTTGAGTATCATCATCAATTAATT
>DAOVNU010000033.1 GCA_030630065.1 bacterium
GTTGGTTCCCATATGTTGGTTGCTGGTGAAATGCTCACCGGCTCCTGTGATGAGGAACTTCTTGATAAGGAAGGTTATTTTGATGTGGTAAAGGCAGGAGTTCTGCATATTGTAAGATATCCTGAGCCAGTATACATCTCCCCTGAGAGATATATTGGCAGGAAGAATAAATAAGAAGATTAGGAGAAAGAGGGAGATGGAAAGGGTTAATGAATCTCAAAGAGAGTACCGGAAGGGTAGGTCGGGAGTTAAATATTTATTTAGAGGACCTCAGATTGATTGGGGGATATTGAGATTAGAGCCCGGAGAAAAGATGGGCCTTCATGGACACCAAAAGGTGGAGGAGACATTTTATTTCCTCTCTGGTGCACCTAAAATAATTATTGATGACAAAGGGTACCGCACTCAGGAAGGAGATGCCTTTCGGGTGGAACCAAAGGAGAAGCATGATATTTTAAATGATACCGATAAGGTAGTAAAGGTTATCTTCATCAAGTACCCCTATTTACCTGAGGACAAGATTAGCTATTAACACTCGACTTACTCTCCAATAATCTTGATCAGAACCCGTTTTCTTCTTTTTCCATCAAACTCACCATAGAAGATTTGCTCCCAGGGACCAAAATCAAGATGATTACTCGTCCTATTGTTCCAAAACGAAATACCTTAACAAACAACAAGATTTATGCTAAAATAAACGGTAATGGTATCTTCTATAGAAAAAGGTTATAGGTTTTCTTCAATCTGCCGGAGTGGTGAAATTGGTAGACGCGCTGGACTCAAAATCCAGTGGGGCTCACACCCCGTGAGGGTTCGACTCCCTCTTCCGGCACATCCTGGTAACACTCAGGAGTCGAAAGGGGTTTTCATCTTTTCTTTGCAACTGTGAGACAGTTTCTACCCAGGACATACCTCTTCTCGAACAAAATATCAAATTTAGATTTCGACAAAAGACAACGAATTTCTTCCAGTGTTAAACCGAACACTTCTCCCTGCTTCATCCTTCGATATTTTTGGTCTACATCCCACAACTTGCAAAAAAAATGCCACATTCTCGATACCTTTGGTGAAATCATCGTGATAATAATTCTACCATTTTGTCGTAACACTCTATGAGATTCTGTTAGAACTTCACTCCTATTCGGAATATGGTTCAAGGCAGCTATAATAGTTACGGTATCGAATGTTTCATTTTCAAAAGGCAACTCTGCCGAATTCTTGACTATAAGGTCAACATTGCTCCAGGGATAAACATCGGTTCCAACACCCTCACCCATATATAACTTAACCAATTCATTCGTTCCACACCCTATATCCAAAAGACGACCGCGAATATGAGGAAGTACGGCTTTTATTCTCCAATTTAACGCAATTTTCGTTAATCTATTTTCCTTAATATTGCATTCAGCCGCATTGACTTTACCTTTATTGGCAGACATTATTTTTTTGGAGAAAGTTTCTCTCTCGGGGCATCTGCCCAGAGTTTCTCCAGATTATAAAAATCGTGGGTGGCCTGGTGGAAGATATGAACCATTACATCTCCATAATCTATCAAGACCCATTTCCCTTCCTCGTATCCTTGCAGGGAAAGCAAATGGTAATTAAAGTTATCGGCAATGTTACTGGCAATCGCCTTCACTTGAATGACTGAATTGGCACTACAGATAAAAAGGTAGTCGGTAATCCAGTTAAGGTTTTTCATCCTTAAGACGACAATATCCTTTGCCTTTTTCTCTCGAGCAAGCGCAAGTAGTTTCTTTAAACCCCTGTTAATAGAACCAACACCTCCTTGAACTTGAATGTGTTATTTTATCATCCTTGATTTAAACTGTCAACCGCTTTTGTGGTATAATGCAGGGTATGATTCTTTTCTATAATTTTCTCCTTTTCTTTTCCCTTTTTCTTTCCTCTCCCTATATTTTAGCAAGGTTAATCACTACTAAAGGTTACCGCATCGGTTTAAGAGAGAGATTGGGCTACCTCCCTTCAAAGGTTCTTAAATCCCTTGCCGGGAGGAGACCAATCTGGATGCAGGCGGTCTCGGTAGGAGAACTGGTGGCAGCAAGGCCTTTCCTGGAAGCTTTGCAAGAGAACTATTCTTGTCCAATACTTCTCTCTACCACAACTCAAGCCGGACATAATATTGCCAAAAAACTCTTTCCTCAAATTTCCCTTCTTTTTTTTCCTTTTGATTTTCCTTTAATTATCAAGAGATTGGTTCGCTCGGTCAGACCAAAAATTTTCATTGCGGTAGAATCCGAAATCTGGCCCAATCTTCTGAACATTCTGAAGAAAAGAAAGATTCCGGCAGTTCTGGTTAATGGCCGTCTCTCAGAGAGGTCGTATTCCCATTATCGGAGTTTGCGATTTTTCAATAAAAGATTATTTGGCAGATTTACCCGCCTGGGAATGCGCAGTGAGAGAGAAGCAGAGCACATCCTCAATCTCGGGGCAAAAAAGGAAAATGTCTTTGTCACCGGAAATCTAAAGTATGATGCGGCTATTTCTCTGCGCGCAAGAATAGAACCGGGAAGGATGAGAGAAATCCTATCGATTAAAGAAAATCTTCCCGTCATCATTTTTGGCTCGCTACATTTAGAGGAGGAAGAAGAAATTGTCCGGCACTGTGCCCAGTTGAAAAATTCTGCTCTCCTGATTTTCGCTCCCCGACACCCGGAAAGGAGTAAACTAAGGACGCTTTTTAAAAGAAAAAATATAAGATATACTCTATGGAGTAAATATAAAAAGGATTTTGCAAGATTAACCGGAGAAAAAATATTAATCCTCAATACGATGGGAGAACTTAGTTCTTTTTATTCCATTGCCACCCTGGTTTTTATTGGGGGAACTCTTATTCCCTGGGGCGGTCATAATATTCTGGAGCCAGCCGTCTTTAAGAAACCCGTACTCTTTGGCCCTCATATGGGGAATTTTTTAGAGGAAGCTATTGCCCTAAAAACTTCAGGAGCAGCGATGGAGGTACTGGATGCAGCTAATCTTTACGCCGCTCTTTCTGCACTTCTTGCCGACCCGGAGAAAGTAAAAAGGATGGGAGAGGCATCTTTTCAAGCGGTCAAAGAACGTTCAGGGGCAACGGAAAAGAATTTGAAACTAATTAAAGGGCTAATCTAATGGGATTAAAGGAATATCTTAACAAAGCAGTGGTTTTAGATACGGACAGCGACTGGTTCTATATCGGAACCTTAAAAGCGATTGAAAAGGACTATTATCTTATGGAGAACGTTGATGCCCACGATTTAAGGGAAACAAGCACCAGTAGAGACAATTACCTCTTCGGAGTAAAAACCCATGGCCTGGTAATTAATCGCAAGGTAGTTAAAGTGCGCAAAGAAAAGGTTATTGGTATCAGTAAATTGGAAGACATTTTAGAAAAGTAGTATAATAAAGGATTAAGGGGGAAATAAAATGCAAGGAACCTTTATCTTTTCTTTTCAACTTTCCGGATGGGTTGGTCGCTCCATTGTCCTTATTCTTCTTCTGATTTCTGTCTATTCCTGGGCAATTATCTTTAAAAAATTCTTTCTCTTCCGCAGAGTAAGGAAGGCAACAAAACGATTTTTGACTATTTCTCTCCTGAAAGGTTCCACTCTTTCCTCCTTCTCAAAGGAGGAGCGAGGGATAAGAAGATTTGCTTATTCCCCTCTTTTTTCTCTTTATCAGAAAGGTTGCGGGACACTTTTTTCACAATTAAACGGAGAGAGAGAAAAAATTTCTCCTGCAGAGATTGAGGAGATTAAAAATCTTTTAGAAATAGGGGCTGTTAGAGAACTTTGCTTTCTGGAAGGTTCTCTCGTTGTCCTTGCCACAACAACAACCCTCAGTCCTTTCTTAGGGCTCCTGGGAACGGTCTGGGGAATCCTAAAGGCCTTTCTTAGTATGGGATTGGAGGGTTCTGCCGGGATTGAGACCGTTGCTCCGGGAATTGCCGAAGCCCTGATTACCACAGTAACCGGTCTCCTGGTAGCAATCCCGGCTCTGGTTGCTTACAACTACTTCACCAACCATCTGAAGAATTTTGCTCAGGAGATAGAAAGTTTTAACTCAGAATTTGTTTCCTTTTTGAAAAGAAATTACCTTGAAAGATGAAACTGTCCCAGAGGTATGAGCAAGCATTGATTAATCAGATTAATGTAACCAATCTGGTTGACGTAATGTTATCCCTGCTGATTATTTTTATTATCGTGGCTCCGGTAATTCAGCAGGGAATTAACGTTCGCCTCCCCAGGGCCTCTGTCCAGAAAATCTCGGTTAGCAAGAGTATTATTATCAGTATCTCCAGAAAAGGAAATTATTACCTCGGTAACCGGCACTATCAATTCCGCCAACTCTCAGAAAGATTGAAAAAAATAGGGGGAAAAAATTCTGAGATTTCGGTCATCGTAAAAGCAGACCGAAACGTAGCGTATGCTAAAGTAATAAAGGTCCTTGATGCCGTGCGGCAAGCCGGAATTGTAAAAGTGGGCTTAGCTACCCGCGGAGAATGATGGGAAAAACGTTCTGGATTTCTGCGTTTGTGCATTCCTTATTGCTGGGAGCACTTTTTTTTGCTCCGGGAATGAGGAGAAACATCTACGTCAGGAATAGAATCCAGTCGGTCTACTTAGTCAAAAACGTTAAAAAAATATCTTTCAAAAAACCGGAAGCAACCCCTGTTCGTAAAAGAATAGTTCTCTCCTCCCAGTCCCCTCCTGAAATGAAGAATCTTAAAGAGAAAATTTTAGAAAGATACAGGAGAGAAGAAAAACAAAAAGAGGAAAAACCTGAAAGCAGAGCCGAAAAGAAAAAGGAAGAACAGAAAACTCCCCTGCCAAAAAAGAAGACCTTTTTCACCTTACCGTCTCAATTTCCTTACCCCTGGTATGTAAGTATAATCGAAAATCAAATTTTTAGTAGTTGGTCGCCCCCGAGCAAACTTTTCATCAGGCAGGAAAATGTCTTTGCAATTGTCTCTTTCAGGATTCTGAAGGATGGAACAATTAGCAGGATAAAGTTAAAAAGGTCTTCGGGAATAAGCAGCGTAGATTACTCTGCTCTCCAGTCCCTGAAAGCAATTAAATCATTACCTCCCTTACCGGATGGCTGGAAAGATGATTATTTGGACGTAACGGTAAGGTTAGAGGCGGTTGGCTAAGAAAGTGAAAAAAATAATAATTGTTCTCCTTTGCACTATTTTTTTCCTGGCGACAAAGGATTTACTGCCTACAGAGGTTTATCTTGACATCTCCCGGGGGTTCGCTGAAAAGATTCCGGTTGCTCTTTCCTTTTCCGGAGATAAAAATGAGGAAACAAAGAAGATTTTAGTTTCCGACCTTCAACGTTCCGGGCTCTTCTCGCCTCTGATTAACGACGATGAAAATGAGGCAGAATTATTAATCAAGGTTAACTGTAGTTTGAAATTAGGCCTTTTTCGTTTAGAAGGGATAGTCCGTGATATCACCACAGGAAGCGGATTCGTCCTTGGAAAGCGCTATCAGGGAAGATATCCATTGATGAGAAGCATCGTTCATCGCTTCGCCAATGACCTTGTGAAAAAAGTCACCGGAGAAAAGGGCATCGCCCTTACTAAAATATGCTTTATTTCAGACGAAAGTGGCGCAAAGGAGGTCTATCTGGTTGATTACGATGGTCAAAATAAAAAAAGAGTGACCTCTGACAAAATAATCGCGGCATGCCCTGATTGGTCGGAGGACGGAGAAAATCTCGTCTATCTTTCCTATCTTAATAACAGGACAGAAATATTTTTCCACAATCTAAAAAGTAATAGCAGGGAAATTCTTTGCTCTTATCCCGGGCTTAACGCCTTTGCCGCTATTTCAAAAAGAGGGGAGATAGCTCTTACCCTTAGCAAAGACGGTGACCCGGAAATCTACGTGATGCGGAAAAATGGCTCTTACTTAAGACGATTAACTTATAGTAAAGGTATAGATGCTTCCCCTTCCTGGGCGCCGGACGGGAAAAAAATTGCTTTTGTCTCTGACAGAAGTGGCTCTCCCCAAATTTACATTCTTGATTTATCAACAAAAAAAGTAAGAAGAATTACTTATCAGGGTTCTTATAATACCTCTCCGGCTTGGGCACCACAAGGAAACCTTATTGCCTATACTTCAAGGAGAGGAGGTTGTTTCGAGATTTGCATCATTAATCCCGACAATGGTGAATTCAAGGCCATAACCTCTGGTCCCGGGAGTAAGGAAGACCCTTCCTGGGCACCCAATGGCAGACAACTTGTTTTTAGCAAGAAGCTCGGGTATAAATCCAATCTCTACATAGTTGACATCTGTACGGAAAAGAGTTATTCTTTAATTACCGGGAAAGGAAATTATATCAGCCCGGCCTGGTCACCAGAATAGAGAAGTGTGAGATTGCCACGGCCTTCGGCCTCGCAATGACGTTTAAAAAATAAGGAGGAAGAATTATGGGGAAAAAAGCGGTAATTTTGGGGATTTTAGCCCTGGCTCTTGGCCTGGGTTTTAATGGATGTGCAGCTGCCAGGAAGAAGCCAGTGAGCGAAACTAAAGCTCAAGTTGTAAAACCAATTTCTCCGGCAGAAGAAGAGAAGATTGAAGAGGAATCTATCGTGGCCCTTAAAGGTAAATCCATTCCTTTAGCCAAAGCACCAAAAGGGAGAGCTTTTGCAGAACCGACAGCGGAGATGAGATACATACTTACTGATATCTATTTTGATTTTGACAAATCCGAGATTAAACGAGAAGTAAGAGCAACCCTTGACAGAATTGCTTCCTGGTTGAGAAAAAATAGGGATGCTCATCTTATGATTGAGGGACATTGCGATGAAAGAGGAACTGAGGAATACAACCTTGCTCTCGGTGAGCGCAGAGCGCTTTCTGTTCGTCGTTATCTTATCGGTTTAAGAGTCCCCTCAGGAAAGTTACACACCATAAGTTACGGAGAGTCAAAGCCGACAGACCCAGGACACAACGAAAATGCCTGGGCAAAAAACCGTCGGGTACATTTCCTCATTGCTAAATAAATCACACTACTGTCATTCCCGCAGTCAGTAAGCGGGAATCTGTAGGGGCTTGTGATTCATCAAACCCGTTGTTTCGGGTTCAATGAATTGAACCCCTACATCAGGAAATATTGACATTTCTGAGAAATCTTGTGGTAAAATCTAAAAAATGTGTCTAAAATTTCTTCTCTCCCTTCTTGTTCTTCTTTTTTTATGTGGTGGGGATTTGGTAACCCAGAATGATTTAATCAAACAGAAAAAAGAATTCCAGGAGGAATTAAAAAAAATAAAGAATGACCTTCTGGAAAGACAGA
>DAOVNU010000148.1 GCA_030630065.1 bacterium
CGCAGCTCCCTCCCAGGACACCTTCCTAACTTCATTGTCTGTAATGGATATTGACTGGTCAAGAATTACCTGTTTTCATCTGGACGAATACGTTGACCTGCCGAGAAACCACCCGAATACCTTTGAGGTTTATTTGAATGAACATTTGTTTAGGAAGGTAAAGCCCGGGAAAGTTTATTTTATTAAGGAACTAAAGGGAACTCCTGAAGAGGTATGCGCGCAGTATGGGAAATTGATTAATGAAAACGAAATAGACATTGCCTGCATCGGAATCGGGGAGAATGGGCATATTGCTTTTAATGAACCCGGTTCCTTGATTGATGATGAAAAAGTTGTTAGGGTGATAACCATTAATGAGCAATCGGTGCACCAACAATATGATGATTACAAAAATGACCCGGATCAGAACAAAAGGTATCTCTCTCTGGATAAAGTTCCGCGTAAAGCGATTACTTTGACCATTCCCACGATTCTTGCGGCAAAGGAGATTTACGTGATTGTGCCTGGTTCGCAGAAGGCGGGTGCGGTTAAAAGGATGTGGGAAGGCCCAATTAGCGAAGGATGTCCTTCCTCTGTCCTGCGGCTTCACTCATCGGTAAAAATATATCTGGAAAAAGATTCAGCAAGTCATTTAAAAAAAATATAGGAGGAAAATGAAAATCTATGTTTCGGTAGATATGGAGGGAATTAGCGGAGTATTTGGTTGGGAGCAAACCGGAAGGGATGGAATAAACTCTGAATACGAGAAGGCACGCCATCTTTATACTCAGGATGCCAATGCGGTGGTGGAGGCGTGCAAAGAAAATGGGGTGGAAAAAGTCGTCGTGATGGATGGGCATAATGGAGGACATAATTTTATCATTGAGGAACTACATCCGGACGGCGAATATATCATTGGCTATTCAAGAAGAGATATTCTCCCCGGGTTTGACAAAAGTTTTGACGGGCTAATTTTACTTGGATTTCATGCAATGGCAGGAACTTTATGTGGAGTTTTAGACCATACCCAGAGTTCAAAAACCTGGTTTAACTACTTTATAAATGGCAAGAAGATGGGTGAAGTGGGACAGGAAGCAGTTATGGCGGGAGGCCTCGGAGTTCCCATTATCCTGGTAACCGGAGATAAAACAGTAGGCAAGGAAGCAAAACAACTTCTTGGTAATGTTGAAACGGTAGCGGTGAAGGAAGGGCTTTCCCGAAACTGTGCCCGAATAATTGCTCCCGTAAAAGCCCGTCAGATGATTAAAGAAGGAGTAGCAAGAGCCATAAAAAAAATTAAGGAGTTCAAACCATATATTGTCAAGCCACCGATAGAGGTAAAGATAGAATTTCAGAATACCGACGTTGCCGATGGTTATGAAAGAAATGGATGGAAAAGAATTGATGGTCGCACCGTAGTTAAAATTGTGGATAGCGGTTTAAAAATCTTATAAGGAGAAAAAGAGGATGATTGATATTCATACCCATATCGGGAGAGGGACAGTAAAGGATGAGCCGGTAGTGGATGAGAATGAGTTATTGAAGAGAATGGATGAATTGGGGATTGAGAAGGCGGTTCTTCTGCCCAGAGGGGTAAGCCCGGAATGCTCCTTTTTTCATTTTGAGACCGAGGACGTTTTAGAGGTTTATAAAAAGCATTCAGATAGGTTTATACCTTTCTGTAATCTTGACCCAAGGAATGGAGGAAATTCTCCGGATACCGACTTCTCCTGGCTTTTAGAGGAGTATAGGGAGAAAGGTTGCAAAGGGGTAGGGGAATTAACCGGGAATTTATATATCGATGACCCCCTCTATAAGAACTTATTTTATCACTGCGGAAAGGTTGGACTACCGATTATCTTTCATTTAGCGGTGGGAGTAAAATATGGAATTTATGGTGCCGCCGATGATATTTATCTTCCGCGTTTAGAAAAGATGCTTAAGGAACTCCCTGATACCATCTTCATCGGTCATGCGATGGCTTTCTGGAGCGAGATTACCTCAGAGGTAGATGAAGAGACAAGGGGTGGTTATCCCAAAGGAGAGGTGAAATCCCCGGGAAGAGTTCCCGAACTCCTGAAAAAATATCCTAATCTCTACGGTGATTTGTCAGCAGGAAGTGGCTATAATGCCATATCCAGAGACCCTGATTATGGGTATAAGTTTTTGGAAGAGTTTCAGGATAAACTTTTCTTTGGCACCGACATCTGTAATGTCAATCAGGATGTTCCTATTGTCCCTTACTTTGAGAAAGCTTTGGCCGAGGGGAAGATATCTAAAATTGCTTACGAGAAGATAGTTGAGGGAAATGCAAAAAAATTATTGTATAAGGAGAGTTAGAATGCAAAAATGGAAAAATTAAAAAAGTTTACCTGGTCAGTAAGTGGTTGTTATCTTTCTTACACTTATCTTGCTGGTTTAAAACTGGATGAGATTTATAAAAGCGCAGATGCTTGTGCTCAAGCATTTAAAGTTGGCCGTAAAAGGGTGAGAGAAATTTTTGGACCGGAAGTGATTATTGGCAGTC
>DAOVNU010000050.1 GCA_030630065.1 bacterium
AAGCGATTTCTTCTCTCTTGAATCAACAGGAAAAATTCTTCCTCATTACAAAAAGAGCATTAAAGCAATTGTTCGGAGAAATCCAGATTCATTAAAAATTCTTTACTATAAAGTAGAATGAAAAAAGGTGTCGGGATTGAAATAGGGAATAATTTTATTCGGGCAATAATTTTAAGTAAGAAGCGTCGAAAATTTAAAATTATTAAGGTCCTCAAAGAAAACTGGAACTGGAAAGACGGCGATAAATTACCGGATTCATTTAAGGAAATTTTGATTAAAGAAAAATCCCCGGTTTATCTTTCTATCCCTAAGTCCATAACATTTTTCAGACCTGCCTCTTTCCCTTTCAGGAGCAGGAAAAAGATTCTTCTTGCCATCCCCTACGAAATAGAACAAACTCTTCCTCTACCGGTGGAACAATTTAATTTTGATTTCTATGAATTGAAGCGGGAAAAAGACAAAACAAAAATAATGGTAGTAGCCGTCTCCCGGGAGAACCTCAAAAAACTCTTAACCCCTTTTGAGAAAATAGGGGTGAAGGTCTCTTCATTGGAGACAAATAGCATTTCTCTTTTTAATCTTCTCTATCCTTTCACTGAGAAGGAGGGGAAAAATCTTCTCCTTTTATCTTTAACTCAAGAGGAAGCGGTTCTGGATATTGTCCAGAATAGAATTTTAACGGAAAGCAGAGCTATCTCTTTCAGCAATAGGGATGAATTGATAAAAGAAATCCTCTTGACCCAAAAAGCATTTTTCGGCAAGGAGGCATTAGAAAAAATTCTGCTTGTCGGCAACCCGGATTTAAAAAATGAACTGAAAGAGGAATTAAATCTACCGGTTATTTGTCCTGCCCCTAATCCGGAACCCTCTCTTGCTTTTGGACTTGCTTTAAAAAGGTTCATTCATTTTCCTTTAAATATTAATCTCATCCCCCGGAAAAAAAAGAGAAAAATTCTTCTCCCAAAAAAGGTTATTGCTCCCCTGGGTATTATTCTTTTTTTATTGGCTATTATTTCCCCTTTGTTCAGTTTGAAAAAGAAGGAAAAAGAGTATCGTTTATTAAAGAGGCAAATTAATGAAATCTCTAAATCTCTCTTCCCTTCATTGAAAGGAACGATAACTTTGAAAGAATTAAAAAGAAAACTGGAACTAAAAGGACAGGGCTCAGAAAAAATAGCCCTTCTCTCAGAAAAGGAAAAATCCCCGTTGGAAACATTGAAAAGGTTTAGCACCATCATTCCTGAAGATTTAAGAATAGAGGTAAAAAATATTGTTATCGACAGAAAAATTCTGACAATCTCGGCCAATCTTCCCTCCTTAAAGGAGATTGATGAATTAAAAAAAGTTTTAAAAAACTCTTCCTATTTTGAGGAGATAAAAATAGGCGAGACGCGCTTGAATAAGGAAAAAGGGAGGGTGGAATTCAGTATGCTTGTCATTCTGAAGCGTTAGCTGAAGAATCTCTTATTAATTATGGAAGTGAAAGAAAAAAATAAAGCATTTTTTTTGGCAGGGGTTCTTCTTTTTCTTCTTCTCTTGCAATTCTTCTTTATCCCCACCTTTAAAAAAACAAAAAAAATAAATCAGCGACTGCTTAAGACCAAAAAAGAAGTTTGTGAAATTGAGGGCTTAAAGAAAAGGTATCTCAGAGAAAAGAACTATTTGAATCTGACGGAAGAAAAGAATTTCTCTTTTTATTCCCTTGTGGAAAAATTTGCTGTGAGTTGCGGAGTGAAAGGAAATATCGTTTCCTTAAGACCTGTTAGCGCTCCCATTTCCTCCAACTATAAGAGCATCGGGATAGAACTGAGATTGGAAAAACTTGATTTAAAAGAACTAACCCGGTTTTTAACAAAGATAGAGAATTCGTTACATCCGCTCAGCATCAACCGTCTTTTGATTGAGCAGGATAGGGTGGGACTCTTAAAGGCAACGGTGGAAATAGTAACGATTCAGGAGATTCCATAATGTTTTTGATTTTACTGCAATTTTATGGTACAATAATTTACAAAAAAGAAATGGTTAAAATGAAAATGAAAAAATTAATATTGTTGGGAACGGTAATTTTCTTTCTCCTTGCTATTTCTTCTCTCGGGCAGGCGGCCGTTACGACAGTGGGGAGTAGTGAGGTCACTTCGGGTCAGGGAATTTTACCCAGTAGCGGACCAACGGCGGTATTGGGGTTAAATATGACGCAGGATGCTGCGGAAACACTGACTGCGGTAACGGTGACATTTACGAGTAAAAATTCTAATGAAGCATTTGTCCAGGGTGATTTAGCCGATACCACCACTTCTCCCACAACTGTCGCCAGTGGAGTTACTCTGTATTACGATGATGGTTCTATTACCGGAGAGTTTGATGTCAATGATACCCATATTCCCTGCAATGTTGCCGGTTGGGCTACAATAACCTTAACTCTGGTTGCCGCACATGCTATCCCTGTTAATGATACTGGGGCAAATGAGGGTGATGACTTCTTTGTGGTCATCAGAACATCGGATAATATTTCCGGTGTTTATTATACGGGTGGAGATAAGCGGGATATGTTTACTGTTTCTTTTCCTACTGCGTCAGTACAGGCTGGCGGAGTATGGAATACCCCAACTGGTACTCTTATTACCGACACCGTTACCTGTGAGTCACGGGTGGTGGATATAACCCCGATGAGGAGCGATACCAATACTTATACAAATACTGCTAATACCTATTATCCGGGTGATTATGCCGGGGATAGTACTTATCGCTATAAACATTTTGTCCCCTATGAACTGGAGGACCCGGATAATGATTACTACTGGTACAATAGTGGTAGTTCCTTTACCGCAAAGAGCCAGCTTTTACCAATGTTCACCTATACTGCTGTTTTAGGAATTGACTGTGCCGCTCCACGCGGTTGCCAGACAGCCATTGGTAGTGATATCGAATACTTAAGCAACGTTATCGCCACCTTTACCGATAGCGGAACAGCAGGCAACTTTGACCCTACCACCGACATCTATGATGTTAGTTTATGGAGGGATGAAAATGATGATGGTATTTTTGATTCCTCTACCGATACCTGGCTTGATAATTCTAGCGCTTTCGTCGGCGGTGCTTCTCCCTGGACGATTACATTAACTCCAACTTCCAGCGAACCAATAGATTCCACCGTAAATAATACGGTTGATTATTTTGTTGTTATTCGCACCCATCCCTGGAGACAGGACGATCCGGTTAGAATCCCCTATGGGGCGGACTTCAAGGCATCTATTGAGTCAGGAGATGTAAACTTTTCTGTTGCTGCTCCGGCGAATGGTTTATGCAGGACGGCAGCAAATTGTAAAGAGATAAAGGCGGTCTTAGAGATGCACAATTATGTTTATAGTACCGCTCCTCCCCCTCTTAATTTCGGTCAGATTGATGCCACAAGCGGACCGGTTCCGGTAATCGGGATTAATGCTGTCGATAGACCGGATTGGAATGAAAGCATCCTCTCCATTAAGGTAACATTTTCTGGAAATAATTTTACGCCAAGTGATTTAGCATCTTTATCCACTGGACTGAGTTCCGGGGTCTCCTTATGGAAAGACAGTAAAAGCGATGGCCATTTCGGGACATTTGACCCAACCAGAAGCAGATACGATACGATTATTCCTATAAACACATCTTCCTGGACTGATGAGGGCGGCGGAGAATATTCTGTTATCCTTTACCCGCAGACGGCTCTTCAACTCCTTGATGATGATACCTATACCGATACTAACCGGGGAGATGACTACTTTATCTGTGTGCGGACAAGTGAGAGTATTGAATATCTGGATACAATTATTGGCGAAGTCAAGGATACAGATATTCAGTTTGGCGGAGCAAAATCTGCCAGTGGTGCTTTTACCGCCAGTGCATTAACCGCCAACGCATACGTTTCTTTAACCGACTTAACCTCTTATGGTCAACTGATGTCTCAGGGTGAAACCATTCCCTGCATCAAGGTTTATTGTAAGAGACCCGCCGCTACCCCTGTTTCTCTGGAATCGTTGGTTTGTCAGATTGACGACATGGGAACCGGAACCTTTGGTATCGGTGATTTGAAAAATTTAGACACAGACCCAACTGTTAGTGGTATTGCGATTTATAAAGACAATGGAGATGGAGTATTTGGTGGCGGAGATGCCGGGATAGCATTATCCAGCATAGGTTTATGTAACCTTCCGACGGAAGATTTTTTCAGGATAGAATTAGTTTTAAATGCTGCTGACGCAATTCCAGCCGCTGGAACTACCTATTACCTCATTATTCGCACCAGCAATACTCTTGACGAACTTAACGATATCTTTGCTATCCGTCTCTGGGGGAGTATGGTAACCGATCAGGCCTCAAAGGCGCTTGGTTTTGATGATGGGGCCGCAAAGAGCCGCACCTACGAAAGGTTGGAAACAAACATTTTAGGTCCTACACCTCCTCCACCTCCGGCTGGTTTGGGGACACCTGCTAACTTAGAAGCCATTCCCGGAGTAAATGTTATCAGTTTACGTTGGGAAGATAAATCTACTATAGAGGATGGATTCACCATACAAAGGAAAATTGCAGGAACAGGTAATTACGAGGATATCGCGGCAGTCACCGGAGGTACTTTTCCCAATAATCTTGTCACATATGATAATTTAATCACTGATGATGAGATTGATAATACCTATACCTACAGGGTGAGGGCATATGATGTGACAGAAACGGATACTGGCTATAATTACGAATATTCTTTCTGGTCAAATGAGGTAACACGGGGATCCTATACCTTCAGTCATATCATTGGCGAGGGAGGCGGGGGAAGCGGCTGCTTTATTGCCACCGCCGCCTTTGGCACAGAGATGGCAAAAGAGGTAATTGCCTTAAGGAAATTTAGGGATAAATATCTCTTAACCAGTCCTCTGGGAAGAGATTTCGTCAAACTATATTATAAAACCTCTCCTCCAATTGCCAACTTTATCCGCAACAAACCTCTCCTGAAAGCTATCGTGAGAATGCAGTTGAAACCATTGGTCTGGTGGAGTAGATTCCTGCTTTCGCAGGAATGACAATTATTAATATAGTTTCACAATTCTGTTAAAATAAATGGAGAGGTTGGAATGAAAAAGATTCTTTTGTTTTTTCCCTTGATTCTTTTTCTTGGTTGTCAATCTATTGAGGTAGTGCGTTTAGAAAAGAGAGCTTCTTCTGAGGTAACAATTAAAGAACTAAAGCAAAATCCCTCCCTTTACCTAAATAAGGTTGTAGAGATAACGGGGGAATACAAAGGATGGAAAGGAGAGGAAGGTCCGCCGGTAACCAGAAGTGACTGGGTAGTGAATGATGGCACCGGCTCCATCTACGTTACGGGAGACCCTGCCAGAGCTCCTTTTCCGAAGCAGAGCATTGGCAGAAAAATATGGGTAAAAGGAAGGGTATTAATGAAGGGAAAGCAGGTTTATCTAAAGGCAATAGAGGTAAAAATTTTATATTAAAAAGGAGAGAAAGGTGAAAAATAGGATAAGGAATTTTGGAATAGGGTTAATTTCTCTGCTGCTTCTTTTGACCTCGGTGAAAAGAGCATCCGCCCAGGCCGACTGGACATTTATGGTCTATCTGGACGGGGATAATAACTTAGAATCTGCAGGACTTGATGACTTTCTGGAGATGGCTTCTGTTGCTGGTTTAGATGGTTTAGCTGAATCTGCTGTGAGAGTTGTTGTTCAGTTTGATCGAATCCCTGGCTATGATACTACGCATGGTGACTGGACAACAACTAAGAGATTTGAGGTTCTCACCGGTAGCACCCCAGTCGTTGGCGACGCAGGTTATGTCGTAGATATAGGGGAAGCCAATATGGGAGACCCGGCTGTCTTAACCGCCTTCATTAACTGGGCTATTGGTTATGCTCCGGCAACCAATTATGCTCTTATTCTCTGGAACCATGGGGATGGCTGGCGAGAGATTTTAAAGAGGAAAAAGAATGCAAACATTTCCTGGAAGCAAGGAGAAAATTGGCAAGGTCCTTTGCCGGAAAAAGGAATAAAGGATATTCTTGGCCGGCTGGTCTGTATTGATGATACCAATAATGATTCTCTCTACATTTATGAGGTTGTGACCGCGCTCAATGATGCCCATACTGCAGGAGATGACATTGACCTCCTTGGTTTTGATGCTTGTTTGATGGGGATGAC
>DAOVNU010000135.1 GCA_030630065.1 bacterium
CGCTCGGTCAAGGGTCTTTCGGTTTTCGGGTCCTTTAGTTTGGGAAATTCCAGAAGAACGTCAGCCATCTCATTTCCCCTCTCTCCGCATCCGATATAAACGATAACCTGACTATCTGCCCATTTAGCAATCTGATGTAAGACAACAGTTTTTCCGCTGCCAAATGGACCGGGGATACAGGCGGTGCCGCCCTTTGTTACCGGGAATAAACTATCAATAACTCTTTGACCTGTAACCAGGGGCTTAACCGGAGCTAACCTTTCCTTAAAAGGTCTGGGATTTCTCACCGGCCAGCGGGAAAGCATTGTTATCGGTTTACCGTTAATCCTAACAATTTCTTCCTCCACGGTAAAGGAACCCTCTTTAATTGAGTCAACCTTTCCCTTTATTCCCGCTGGAACCATAATCCTGTGTTCAACTAAAGGGGTCTCTTTTACCTTCCCGATAATATCTCCTGCCTCTACCGCTTCCCCTTTTTTTATCAACGGCTTGAAATTCCATTTTTTCTCCCGGGGGAGAGCGTTAATGGTCAATCCGCGGCCAATATAGTCCCCTGTTTCTTCTCTGATTCTTCCCAGGGGTCTTTGAATTCCGTCATAGATAGAATCAAGAAGTCCCGGTCCCAGTTCCACTACCAGTGGCTCTCCGGTTAAAAAGACCGGGTCCCCCGGACCAAGCCCTTCCGTCTCCTCATAGACCTGGATATAGGCCTTCTCTCCGGATAACCTGATGATTTCCCCAATTAACCTTTGTTCCCCGACCTTGACCACGTCATACATCTTTGCTTCCTGCATCCCGACTGCCTCCACTAAAGGTCCGGAAACCTTAACAATTTTTCCTTGTTTAGCCATTATATTCTTAACCACAGATTAACACAGATTTTCACAGAAACAGATAACTGAATAACCTATGCTATATTGTGTAATTATAAAGCCCTTATATCCCTTTCTCATCAAACTTCACTGTGCGAGTGTCTTGTTCCACTCCTGTAGGCACAGTTAATGGTTCATATAACTCAGGATGTCTTGTTTTAATCCATCTTCTACCTGTACACCGTTCCGGAAGTGATGCATCTAAGTCCGCTATCACCATATCATCATCTGCCTTCCATGTCTCCACGATAATATGTCCATATGGGTCTATTATCATCGCATTGCCGGTTCTTACTTCATCATCGTCTATTCCTACACCATTACTGAACACCAGGAATAGTCCGTTGTCATGTGCACGTGTAGGCAACCAACGCATGAGCCATCCTTTTCCCTTGGGCCCACGAAATTCTGCTTCAACTGCCTCTGGATTCTGGTGACGATTTTCCCATAGTTTCCTGTTCACTACTCCCATAACATGAGGATTTTTTGTTCCACAGCCTCCTGTCTGGTGTGGTGCCAATAAAATTTCTGCTCCTTTTAGGGCTGTGATGCGGACGTTCTCACCTATATTGTTATCGTAGCAGATGAGAGTCCCAACCCGACACCCATGCGGGGTATCAAATACTGTATATTCGGAGCCACAAGAGATATATTTGCTGATGAAAGCATGGATTTTCCTATGCTTTTTCCACTTACCGTTTGGCATGGCTACAAGATATGTATTGTAGAGCTTCCCGTCTTTTCCCTTCTCCGCAAGACCTGCTCCAATACTCATACTGTATTTCTTAGATAATTCCAGTAAAAATTGAGTAGAGATATCATCAGGAATTGCTTCGGCAAGACTTACCAATTCTTCACGAGCAAGATG
Organism: bacterium; assembly: GCA_030630065.1. Lineage (GTDB taxonomy): Bacteria > Ratteibacteria > UBA8468 > UBA8468 > UBA8468 > DAOVNU01. Next base: position 1,741 of record DAOVNU010000135.1, read on the forward strand.
ACGTAAATGCCAGTATCCAGTGATACAACACTCTGGAAAAGCGATTATTTCAACATGTTCCCCTGCTGCCTGCTCTGTAAATCGACGAATTTTCTTGCGGTTTGTCTCCTTGTCATTCGGGGCATGTTCAAATTGAACAGCAGCAACTCGAATATCTCTCATTCTCACCTCCAGTTATTATGGATATTGAAATTTTATCTTTTAAGGTAAGGTATCTGTGGTTGCAAATTCTCATTTTCACTCTGTTCTTCCCGTAGCGCGCCGGATTGCCGCCTCTACTCTTTCCGATTGAGTAGTTCTCTTCCCTTTAAGCGACGGAATAATGACGATCTTTTCCTTTATTCTATCAAAAAAATCCTTTTTTGTCTCTTTTATCTCTTCGGTAACGAAAACAATCGCAAATTGAGCCGCCTCAAACCCTTTTAATTTCTCGTCGGTTTCATCCTTTTTCTCAATCGGGAATATTTTTCCCCCCATGCCCAAAAATGGCAGGATGCTGCTTCTATCCCCGATAAAGGCAATTTTATTAGACATAGGTTTCACGCAAGTTTTCCTTAATGATTGAGGGGTTGATGTTATTTAATTTGCCTAAAAGAATCAGTTTTATGTTTTTTAATTCCCCTTCTTTGGCGAAGAGGTAGGCGAGCAGGGGCTCGATGCCGAAACTATAGGTTTTTGCTTTGCGGGCATAATTAATCAGAAGATTGTCCATTGACTTTTCCGGATTTGCAAAGTCAAATTTCGGGTAAAAGAATAAAATTTTTTTCTCAATACTTGTTGCCTCCTGCCGGAAAAGTTCCTTTTTTAATCTTCCCCCGGGAATGAATATATCCGGGGAATTTTTGATATTGAGGAAATCAATTTGCATTCTAATAAAATTTTCTAAAAATAAATTCTTTATTTCTTTACTCTTCTTCAGGATAGTTTTCCACATCTCCTTTTCCAGGAATTGCTCTAACTGCTTGATACCTTCTGCCTGGAAAAGAGCAATGCTTTTCTTCGCTGTTTCCCTGAAGTAAAAAGGTATCTGCAGAAATGCTTTATTCTGAATTGCATCTTTTAGAAGGGAAGGGGGGATTGCACCCAGAGGAGAAAATGTGGTTGAGATAGAGGACTCAACCTCTTTTTTAAAGAGGAGTTTGAGGTTATAGGTTTCGTATTTTAACCGCAATA
>DAOVNU010000066.1 GCA_030630065.1 bacterium
AAAATTGAGTTTGCCATTTTAGCACATCTCTCCGTTATAGAGGTTAAACTCAAGGTAAAAGGAAAAGATGGGGAAAAAATAAATGAGCAAATTTTTCCCATCAGGAAGGAAATACGAAAAGTCCTGGGAAAAAATCTCTTCAGCGAAAAGACACAAAAACTGGAGGAGACGGTAGGTAATCTTTTATTAAAGAGGAGATTGAGATTGGGTCTTGCCGAATCCTGCAGCGGAGGGCTACTATCCAATCTCATCACCAATGTTCCCGGTAGTTCCAACTATTTTCAGGGCTCCATCGTTGCCTATAGCAATAGTGTGAAAAAGAAGGTTCTTAAGGTTCCCAGGACCTATCTCAAGAAATATGGCGCGGTAAGCCGGGAGGTTGCTTTATCTATGGCAAAAGGGGCAAGAAAAGCAACGAAATCGGATGTTGGGCTTGCTCTCACCGGCATTGCCGGACCCTCGGGAGGAACAAAAGAAAAACAGGTTGGTTTGGTTTTTATTGCCCTGACCTATCCCGGGAAAAAAGTAAGGGTGGCAGAGGAGCATCATTTTGTGGGGAGACGAGAGGATATCAAGCGTAGAGCCGCTATCTCTGCCCTTAATCTTCTTCGCCGAAATATATGAAGAAAAAATACCAAATTTCTCTTTCTCTTATTATTTTTTTTGTGTATGTAGCCCCTCCCCTTCTCTTTTTGATTGGAAATAAAAGATTTTCTGAAGTAAGAATCATTCGCATCGAACCACAGACGTGCTCAAGAGCAATTGCAGATTTACTCCAGGAGGAAAAAATCATCAGAAACAAAAACTTCTTTCTGCTCTTATTGAAATTAACCCGAAACGAGAGGAAACTTCAGGCGGGTCTCTATGAATTAAGGAGTTGGACAAGCCCTTATGACCTCATCAGGAAATTGGCGAAAGGAGAAGTAGCCATAATCACCCTGACCATCCCGGAAGGATACACCGCCACTCAGATTGCGAACCTTCTGGAGAAAAAGCAACTCTGCTCTTCGGAAAAATTCCTTAAAGTCGTAAAAGAAAATGAGTTGGAGGGTTTCCTTTTTCCGGCAAGATATACCATCCCCTCCTCAATCAGTAGTGAAGGAATCATTTCAATGATGGAGCAGAAATTTAAAGAAGTAATGTGTCCTTATCAAAAGGAGTTGGAAGAGATTTCCTTAAAGAAAATTGTTACTATCGCCTCAATTGTTGAAAAAGAGGCGCAGATGGATTGGGAGCGTCCCATCGTTGCTTCTGTCCTTTACAATAGGATAAAAAAGGGCTTGCCTTTGGCATCCTGCGCCACTGTGGAGTATGCTCTGGGGGAGCATAAAGCACGTTTGACGACTGAAGACCTCCTCATTAAATCGCCTTATAATACCTATCTTCATTATGGACTTCCTCCGGGTCCCATCTGCAGCCCCGGGAAACCATCTTTGGAAGCTGCTCTCTTTCCCGCAAAAACGAACTTCCTTTTCTTTGTCTCTAAAGGGGATGGCACCAATGCTTTCTCTGAGACCTATGCCCAGCATCTCAAATCTAAGGGGATTCTTCTTGACAAAGGTAATAACCAAGAGAAGCAACCATAGCCGCATTATCGGTGCAGAGGACAGAGAGAGGAACAAAAAGGTAAGTTCCTTCTGCAAGGGCAATTTTTTTCATTTCCCGGCGTAAAACTTTATTACTTACTACTCCGCCTCCGAGAAGAACCGTTTTTACTTTTTTGAATTTGATTGCCCTTTTTACTTTTTCTACTAAAACCTTGATTATTGCTTTTTGAAATCCGGCAGCAATATCCGGGATATTGTTGAGCCCATACTTTTTTACATAATAGATAACCGACGTTTTCACTCCGCTAAAACTGAAGTCCAGAGATTCTTTCCCCATGTAAGCACAGGGAAATTTAATGGCATCGGGGTTGCCCTTTTCTGCGGCTTTCTCCAATGCCGGACCTCCGGGATACCCAAGATTAAGAATCCTGGCTACCTTATCAAATACCTCCCCGGCGGCATCGTCAAGCGTTTCTCCCAGAGGTTTTATTTTTGTTCTATTTTTCAGATAAAAAAGATTGGTGTGACCACCGGAGACAACGAGACCAATGGCGGGAAAATTGATTTCTTCTCCGGACAAGAAGTTAGCCGCCAGGTGTGCGTGGAGATGGTTTACTTCGATGAGAGGAATCTGATAAGCAAAGGTGAGAGAACGGGCAAAAACCTTTCCGATAAGAAGAGAACCCTTAAGCCCGGGGGAACCTGTAACCGCGATGAGGTTAATCTCTTTTATGGTCACTCCGGATTTTCTTAACGCTTCCAAAAAAAGGGACTCGATGATTTCCGTGTGGGCACGGGAGGCAAGTTCGGGAACAACTCCGCCAAATTTCTGATGAATTATTTCCTGGGAGGCAACTATATTGGAAAGAATCTTTTTTCCGTTCTTTACCAATGCGATTGAGGTTTCATCACAGGACGTTTCTATACCAAGGACATTCATTGGACAATCTCTGAAGCGAAGACAATTTGAATTCCTTTTTTCTCAATCTCGGGAATCATTTCTCCTATTACCTTAATCGTGAGAGGACGTGTATGCCCGATGCCGATTGCTTTTTTATTCTTAAGGGCCTTCGCTATCAATTTTCTTAATTGGGTTTTGATATAATCAGCATCATCTTTGTTATCAAGGAAAATATCCCGTTTTGCCGTTCTTACCCCTAATTCCCTGGCTACTGCAAAACCGACGCTGTGCCTGGAGGTGACACTGTCAACGTAGTAAAAATTATATTTTTTCAATTCCTGCAGCATTGCCTCCATCAGTTGTCTATCGGCTGTGGCGCGCGAGCCCATATGATTATTTACTCCTTTGATTAACGGGGGAAGATTAATGATGTTTTCGGCTGTTTGAAAGGCAATTTCCTTTGGACTCATTCTAACGTAAATTGCTCCTTTCCCCGGATTTGCCCTGGGACTTGAAGGTTCCATCGGGAGATGAAGTATTACCTCATATCCCTTTGCTGTCGCAGTTCGGGCAATCTCAGAGGAATAGGGAAGATAGGGAAGAATAGCTAAAGTAATCTGGGAATGAATCTTATAGATTTGCTCGGCGATTTTTTTATTGCGGCCAAAATCATCAATGATAATGGCAAGTTTCGGTTTAGGGATTTTTTTAGGAGGGGGAATTTTTTTAAGAATCGTCTTAATCAAAAATAAACTGCACCAGAGAATAAGCAGGTAAAGTAATAAGACAAGAAGAAAATGGGAAGATTTTTTTTTATTCCTGGACCGGTTTACCATTAACTTTTTTCTTTTTCAGAAATTCAATTGCGCGCTCTAATTGCAAATCCTTTGTTTCTTCACCTTCTTTAACCTCTGGCAATTCTACTATAATATCCGGCTCAATTCCTTTCTTTTCAATACAGACCCCTTTCGGAGTATAGTATTTAGCGATAGTTAGTTTTAATGCTGAACCATCGGAAAGAGGAATGACATTTTGGACCGAACCCTTCCCGAAACTTATTGTACCTAAAATAGTTCCTCTCCCCCAATCCTGAACAGCCCCGACTACAATCTCGGAAGCGCTGGCACTTCCTTTGTTGATTAGGACTACTAAAGAGATTTCCTCTGGTAAAACCGGCTTTCTTTTACTGTAGTAATTTCTTCTTTCCTCAGGATTTCGTCCTTCCGTGTAGACAATTAATTTATTTTTTTTAATAAACTCATCTGTTACATCAATGGCAGAATCAAGCAAACCGCCAGGATTATTACGTAAATCAAGAATCAGGCCTTTTAATTCATCCTTTCCTAATTTTTGTAGAGATGTTTTTAGGTCGTCAGCCGTTCGTTTTTGAAATTCCACAATTCTGATGTAGCCAATTTTTGTATCGGGAATAAGGTGAGCATTCTTAATTGACTTAATTTTGATAATATCCCGAATGATGGTAAATTTTAAAACTTTAGGGGATTTCTCCCTTGCTATTTCTAATTTTACCGACGTCCCTTTCTTTCCTCTTAATTTCTTCGCTGCGTCCATTACTGTGATTCCCCTGATCAACTCATCATCAATTTTGATGATTTTATCCCCGGGTTTGATACCTGCTCTATCGGCAGGAGTACCCTCAAGAGGGGAAACAACAGTGAGGAAGGTCTCTTTGATTGTAATGACCATTCCCAATCCACCGAATTTTCCTTCTGTTTCAATCTGTATCTCCTTATGGAAATCAGGGTCCATAAACTGGCTATAAGGGTCTAAGGAAGAAAGCATTCCTCTTAAAGCACCATAGATAAGAGGTTTTGCTTTCACCTCAGAGACATAATACTTCTTGATGATACTGACCACGTTGGTGAAAAGTTCCAATTCCTTGTAAAAGGATTCTTCGTTTTTGCGGGCAGCGCTTTTCTCAACGTCAGCCCCTAAGAGAGAAAATCCAATGATTAAGATTACCAACCAGAAATTTTTTTTCTTCATTTATTTTTTAAAAATGGATGTATCTTCTTACTCCAATTAATCTCTTCCGGAAATAAGAATCATTGTTTAAATCATTAATCACTACCTTCTTATCTTTTCGGCAGGCATGGATGAATAGACCATCCCCTAAATAGAGACCCACGTGGTCAACCCTGGAGGAAGAAGGATATTTGGCAAAGAAAACAGTATCAGAAGGTATAATCTCATCAAGAGAAACCTTTTCTCCCCGGTGATATTGGTACTGTGCTTTGTGCGGCAGAATAATTCCTATCTTTTGGTAAACTTCCCTGATGAGGCCCGAACAGTCCAGACCATTCCGGTTGCTTCCTCCCCATCGGTAAGGAATGTTAAGATACTGAATTGCAATGTTAACCACCCGGGCCGGGACTTTACTCAACGTATCGTCAGACGATTTTTCCTGAAATAGTTTTCCAAAAAAGTCCTCTGGCTCGGGAATGACTAAAATCTGGCCCGGCTTAAGACGCCCATCGGCTAAGAGATTTGCCTTTTTGATTTCTTCCGGAGAGATGTTGAACTGTTTGGACAGGGAGGATAAAGTATCACCCTTTTTCACGGTGTAATAACGTGATTTTTTCTCGATAATCGGGCTTACTCTAATCAATTTTTTCTTCGCGGGTTTTTTCTTAACCAGTAAAACCAGTTTTTGTCCAACAATAATTCTGTCGTTTTTAAGATTATTAAGGGATTTAATTTGCTTTGTAGAAATATTATATCGATGACTAATTTTGGAAAGGCAGTCACCTTTTTTGACTTTATAATATTTTTTAACAAATTTTCCTTTGCTTATCAGAAGTTTCCTGCCAATAATAATCTTGCTGCTCTTAAGATTATTGAGTGACTTAATCTG
>DAOVNU010000089.1 GCA_030630065.1 bacterium
ATAAAATCCTCTAAGAGGTCAATGATGTGACCGCAACTGTGAAGAAAGGTAAGGATTCCTTTCTGGCGAGCAAATTTGTAGACGCGGGCATATCTCGGCTTGAAGAATTCCCGGAAGATTTTGGGGCTAACCATCGGCTGGTTTTCCAATCCCCAATCATCGGCGGAGAAAATTCCATCCACACCGACTTTTGCGAAATTCTCTATTGCTTCAATCGCGATATCCGCCAGTTTATCCAGAAGAATTCCCAATTCTTTCGGATAAAGATAAGGGTCGATTAAACTTTGTTCAAACCCCCTTAAATACTGGAGCCGATGGATAATGCTGAAAGGAATTCCCGCAAGAACAAATTTTTCTTCTTTGTTTTCGGAGATGATTTTTTTGACTTTTCTATACCTTTTCGGATTTTTGTAGTCAGGAAATTTGAAATTTTTCAACATTGCGTAATCAGTAAGAGGATGAACCTTGACCTGGCCCATCGTCTTATCCGCGATAGATACCTTCTTCCAGATGCAACCAAACTCATCCTCCCATTCGGTTTCTGTCTGTATTTTTGGCTTCCAGTTTGTGTTAGGTTCTGCGCCAACATTTAAAAAATCGCTTCCGAAGGGCTCCGGTAAATCGCAAGGAATTCTATCAGGTCCTTCGAACAAAACCGCTTTTCTTACTCTTTCTCGGGAATTCATTAAGTTTAATTGACATTCTACTACTTTTGTTTGATAATTAAAAGACAATGTTAATAATCCCGGCGATTGATATTAAGGAAGGAAGATGTGTGCGGCTTGAGCAAGGGAATTTTGAAAAAGAGATAATCTATGGCGATAATCCGATTGAAGTAGCAGAAAAATGGGAAAAGCAAGGGGCAAAATTAGTGCACCTTGTTGATTTAGATGGGGCAAAAACCGGAAAAATAAGACATCTAAAACTAATTGCAGAAATTATTAGAAATATTTCTGTTCCTGTTGAGGTGGGCGGCGGTATCAGGGATTTAGAGACAATTAAAGATTTATTTAATATTGGAGTAGAAAACGTTATTTTAAGTACGCTCGCTTACGAAAATTTATCTCTTCTAAAAAAAATCTGTGAACAATACCAGGAAAAAATTTCCGTAAGCATTGATGCAAAAGAGGGGTTCTTCTCCATCAAGGGCTGGCAGGAAACAACAAAAGAGAAGGCAATTGATTTTGCTCAAAGAATGGAGAATTCAGGCGTGAAAAGATTCATCCATACCGATATTAAGCGCGATGGAACGCTTTCAGGAATAAATTTGGAAGAGATAAAAAAGTTTGCTGCCTCTATTGAAGGGAAGGTAATTGCCTCCGGGGGTGTTAGTAATATTGAAGATGTAAAAAGAATAAAAAATTTGGGCTTAAATAATTTAACCGGGGTAATTGTCGGCAAGGCACTTTATACCGGAGCAATAAAATTGCAGGCAGCAATCAAGGTAGCAAATGAATAAAAATACAAAACAGGATTGCCACGTCCGCAAAGGCGGACTCGCAATGACATCTGCCTTTATCTGCGTCCAGATAATAATATTCTTTTCTCTTTCCTCCTTTGCTTTCTCCGAGGAGATAAAGCCAATCTGTGACCGGGAATATTTCCCGGCAGTCCATTCCCTATTAAAAAATGCGAAAAGCTCCATTTATTTAATAATGCATCAGATTCGCTACTATGATAGCCACCCGAGAAGTTCTGCAAATCTGTTCTGTAAGGAATTAATCGCCGCCGCAAAGCGCGGACTGAAGGTAAAAGTAATTATCGAGCAATCGGATTTAGAAATGTTTTCCGACAGTTCTAAGAAAAACAGGGATGTCGGTTATCGTTTGGCAAAGGGAGGAGTAACCGTCTATTTTGACCCTTCAGAGACCACTACCCACTGCAAATTACTCATCGTTGACAAAAAATACACGGTAATCGGCAGCACCAACTGGTCCTACTATGCGCTGGACAAGAATTACGAATCCTCAGTTCTAATCGAGTCCGAAAAAACGGCAAACTACTTTATAAAATATTTTGAGAAACTGCGTAAGAAATGTCCGATAAAACTAAGTTCAAAATGAAGATGATTAAGGTTGGAATTGGTTACGACATTCACAAATTAGTCAAAGGAAGGAAACTCATTTTAGGGGGAGTGGAGATTAAATTTTCTAAGGGTCTTTTAGGCCACAGCGATGGCGATGCTTTGACCCACGCGATTATTGATGCTCTTTTAGGCGCTACTGGCAAAGATGATATCGGAAAACGTTTTCCGGATACGGATAGCAGATATAAAAATATTAGCAGTATCATTCTCTTAAAAGAAACAATGAAATTGTTAGCCAAAAACAGATACGGAATAAATAATCTGGATACAATAATTATTGCCGAAAGCCCAAAAATTGCTCCTTACGCGGAAAAAATAAAAGAAAATTTAGCCCCAATCCTGAAAATCAACAAAAAACTGATTAACGTTAAAGCAAAAACGAATGAGGGCATCGGAGAAATTGGCAAAGGAAAAGCAATCGCCTCCTTTGCCGTAGTTAACATCATTCAACGTTAAAAAACGATGAATAGCCGCGATAGAATATTAACCGCTTTACAACACAAGGAGCCCGAGAGAATACCTTTTGATTTGGGTAGTACCCTGGTCACCGGTATTACCAGAAATGCTTATATCAAACTAACAAAATATCTGGGGGAAGAGTCCGAAAAACTCAAACTCTTTGATACGGTTCAGCAACTTGCAACACCGGGAGAAACCATCCTCCACAAATTAAAGATTGATACCCGGGGGTTAGTGCCGAATATTACGAGAAAAAATCCTAGTGTCAAAGAGGGTGAGGAGTTTAAGTCATTCACTGACGAGTGGGGAGTAACCTGGAGAATGCCCAGGGAAAAAGGTCTCTATTTTGATGTTGCAAAAAGTCCCTTATCCGGTGATATTGCGGAAGAGGAGATTAACAATTTCTCCTGGCCTAACCCTACCGATAAACATCTTTTGCAAGGAATAAAAGAAAAAGCAGAAAAATTTTATCAGGATGGCTATCCGGTTATTCTGGAAAGTTTCTGCTCCGGCATCCTGGAAATGAGTTGTCGCCTGCGGGGATATGAGCAATTCTATTCCGATTTGGCAATAAACCCCAAGTTGGCTTGTAAACTTATGGATAAATTCCTGGAGTTAAAGATTCAATTCTATGAAATGGTTTCTGATGAAATGGGCTCTTATATCCAATTCATCCGCGAAGGAGATGATATCGCCGGACAGGAAAGTTTGTTGATCTCCCCGAAAATGTATCAGAACTATGTAAAACCAAGACACAAGGAATTATTCAAGGCACAAAAGAGAATTTTTCCTCAACCTTTCTATACCTTTTTTCACTCCGACGGCGCTCTTTACGATTTAATTCCCGATTTCATTGAAATAGGCGTTGATATTCTCAATCCGGTGCAGGCAACCGCTAAAGGTATGGATGTTGTAAAATTGAAAAAGGAATATGGCAAAGAATTATCCTTCTGGGGTGCAGGTATAAATACGCAAAGAACACTTCCCCGGGGCAGACCGGAAGAGATAAAAAAAGAGGTTAAGAGAAGAATAGAAATTTTGGCGCCGGATGGAGGTTTTATCTTTGCAACGGTGCACAACATCCAGGATGACGTGCCTCCGGAAAACATTATGGCGCTGTGGGAAACGGTGCAGGAATTAAGTGATGAAAGGGGGGACAATGCCAAGAATGTTTGATTTGATGAAGCAGGCGATGCAGATGAAAAAAGAGGCAGGAAAAATTCAGCAGGAGCTTGTCGCTCATACCTATGAAGCAACCTCTGCCGACGAAAAGGTTAAGGTAATCGTTAACGGTAAGATGGAGATTATCTCTCTGAAGATTTCTCCGGATGCTTTTACAAGCGTAAGCCCGGAAAAACTGGAAAGAGAAATTAAGGATACCATCAACGAAGCCATCGGAAAAGCCCAGAGGGATATCTCGGAAATGATGAAAAGCAAGATGCCGGATTTACCGATATAAGATGAAATTAAAAGATTGCAAGATTGAAATTGCTCCAGGAGAAAAATGATGAGATTAAGATTTGCGCCAAGCCCGACAGGGTATCTGCATATTGGGAATGTCAGGACTGCTTTATTTAATTATCTTCTGGCGAGAAAGCATCAGGGAAAGTTTATCCTGAGGATTGAGGATACCGACATTGCCCGCTCAAAAAAGGAGTATGAGGCAGGAATTATTGAGGATTTACAGTGGCTGGGGATAAACTGGGATGAGGGACCGGATAAGAGGGGAGATTTTGGACCA
>DAOVNU010000114.1 GCA_030630065.1 bacterium
CCGGCAATTTTCTCTCCTGAAAATAGGCAAAAGAGATAAATTCATCCAGAAGTTTGGTGCAGCCGTAACTCCATCTTCTCATTTTTGCAGAACCAAAAAGGGAATCGCTGCTTTCTGAAAAGGGAATTTTCTCATTTTTCCCGTAGACCTCCGAGGAGGAAGCAAGCAAGACCTTTTTCTTAAAATCGCTGGCAAGTTCCAGGACGTTCTCCGTCCCCTCAACATTGGTCTTGATTGATTTTAATGGCTCTTCAATCACCATTTTTACCCCAACCGCAGCCGCAAGATGAAAGATGAAATCATTTCTTTTAATGGCCTCTTTTAACAGGGGCTGGTCTAAAATTGAACCAATAGTACAGGAAAAATTAGGATGATTTTTAAGAGCGGCAATATTTTTCAAACTCCCCGAGGAAAGGTCATCAAGAACCTCAACCTTTTCTCCTTTTTTAAGAAGATATTCCGCCAGGTGTGAACCAATAAATCCGCAGCCACCGGTAATTAAGCTTTTCATTTGATAATATCTTCGTACTTCTCTCTTTTTCGTATAATTTTATACCTATTTTTGGAAACAAGAATCTCCGGGAGTTTCAGACGGGTATTATAGTTTGAGGACATCGAAAAGCCATAGGCACCGCTACCCTTAATGGCTAAAAAATCCCCTTCCTTTAAGGAAACGGGCAACCTTCTCTTTTTCCCTAAAAAATCACCGGATTCACAAATCGGACCAACAACGTTCCCAACAAAGGTCTTTTCCAAAGATTTCCTCAGGGGAACAATCCTATGATAGGCGCCATAAAGGGATGGCCGTAAAAGGTCATTAAGCCCGGCATCGACAATAACGAAGTCCCTTTTGAGGTAAAGAATCTTTGTCACCAAAATAGAGGAATTCCCTATGATGTATCGGCCCGGTTCAAAAATAATCTTTATCTTTAATTCTTTGAGAAGCGGAATGATTGCCCTGGCAAAATTTTTGATGGGAGGAACACTCTTCTCATATTCTATCGGGAAACCGCCGCCAAGGTCAAAAACAGCCAATTTAATTTTTTCTTTTTTAACCGTCTCTAAGACCTTCTTAATTGCTGATTCATAAACCTCCGGAAAGAGAATCTGGGAGCCAAGATGGACGTGAAAACCTAAAATCTTTATTTGGGGAAGAGCATTATTTTTAAAGATTTCTATTGCTTTATCCCAGGCAATCCCAAATTTGGATTCCTTTTTCCCGGTGGCAACGTATTGGTGTGTCCCCGGGTCAATATCGGGATTAATTCTAAGATTGCAGTTTACTTTCTTCTTAAATTGGACGGCAATTTTATTAATTAATCTTAATTCTGAAGACGACTCAACATTAAAGAGATAAACATTCTTTCTTATTGCCTCCTGGATTTCCTCCTCCTTTTTGCCAACCCCGGCAAAGACAATTTTTTCCGGCTTTATCCCGGCCTTTAAAGCCAAAAACAGTTCTCCCAGGGAAACAATATCGGCTCCGGCACCAAGATTTTTTAAGATTTTGAGGAGAGAAAGATTGGAATTCGCCTTTAAACTATAGCAGATAAGGGGAGAAAGAGGAGAAAATGCTTCCTTGAAACTTTTATATTGATTGCAAATAGAATTTTTGCTGTAAAGATAGAGAGGGGTGCCAATTTTCTTTGCAATCTCATTTACTTTAACCCTTTCACAATAAAGATTATTTCGATGATAAAAAAAGCTTCTTACGCTAATCTTTTCTCCCAATCCCTTATTCTTTTTTGAACTTGCTTTGGCGAAGTTCCGCCAAAGGAGTTTTTGCTTTTTACCGAAAATTCAACCTTTATTCTTTTTAGGACATCCTTTGCAAACTTATCTGAGAAATTTTTTAACTCGGATAAACTTACTTCTTTCAATCTTTTCCCGGAGGCAGCAAGATGTTTTAAAATCTTACCTACAATCCGGTGGGCTTCACGGAAAGGAACCTTTTTCGTTACCAGATATTCTACCAAATCGGTTGCGGTTGTCTCTCCCTTTTCCGCCATTTCCCCCATCTTTGCTTTATTGAGTTTAATTTTTGGCAGAAATTTGGTGTAGATATTCAGAGAAGAAAGAACAATTTTCATCATTTCAAAGAATCCTTCTTTATCCTCCTGCATGTCCCGATTATAGGCCAGAGGAAGATTTTTCATCAGAGAAAGAATGGTAAAAAGTTCACCATAGACCTTAGCCGTTTTCCCCCGGATGAGTTCGGGAATATCCGGATTCTTTTTGTTGGGCATCAGAGAGGAGCCAGTAGCAAAGGACTCGTCAATCTCTAAAAATCCAAATTCGCTGCTGTTCCAGAGAACAATCTCCTCGCTTAGACGAGAAAGATGCATCATCAGAATAGCACTTGCCGAAGATAGTTCAATCAAAAAATCCCGGTCACTGACCGCATCCAGAGAATTCCCGGCAACCTTGCTGAACCCCAAGATTTTTGCCGTAAATTTTCGGTCAATCGGTAAAGAAGTACCGAATCCCGCACCCGCCCCTAAAGGGCAGACATCAACGCGGGTATAACTATCATTAAAGCGGCTCTTGTCCCTTTCCAGCATTTCCAGATACGCTAACAGCCAATGGCTGAAAAGAACCGGCTGGGAATGCTGGAGATGGGTGTAGCCAGGCATAATAACATTTTGTTCCCTTTTTGCTACCTGTAAAATTATCTTTTGAAATTTAGTGATTTGTGAAATTATTTCTTTGATTTTGTCTTTTACGTACAACCTTTCATCAAGAGCAATCTGGTCATTGCGCGAGCGAGCGGTATGCAGTTTTTCCCCTAAAGTTCCGATTTTTTCGGTTAGAGAGCGCTCAACTGCAGTATGGACATCCTCATCATCCTTAAAAAGAAACTTTCCTTTCTCCAGTTCCCGGCCAATCTCTTTCAAGGCAAAGACAATTTTTTTTGCCTCTTTCTCCTTAATGATTTTGCACTTGGCAAGCATCCTCGTATGGGCAATACTGCCTAATACATCATACTTTGCCAATTGCTTATCCATTGTGAGAGAAGAAGTAAACTCCTCCACTTCTTTATCTAATTTCTTTTTAAATTTTGCATCCCAGAGTTTCATCATTCCCATTATTATAGCAGATTTTTCCTTTAGAGACAAGTATGTTATAATAATCCGAATATATTATGGAAAATTCTCTGGTTATTGTAGAATCGCCGGCAAAGGCAAAGACCATCGGGCGATTTTTAGGTAAAGATTTTCGGCTCTCCGCTTCTTTCGGGCATATCCGGGACTTACCCACCCATAAGTTTGGGGTTGACATCAAGGATAATTTTGAACCTACCTATGCTGTCCCCCCTGATAAGAAAAAGATAGCGCATCAACTTATCCTTGCGGCAAAGAATAGCAAGGAAATTTATTTAGCCACCGATGAAGACCGCGAGGGCGAGGCGATTGCCTGGCACATTGCCATCCTTCTGAAAAGACCTTTAGAGGATGTTAAAAGAGTCGTCTTCCATGAAATTACCAAAAATGCAATTCAGGAGGCCTTTGAGCATCCTCGAGAAATTAATCTTTCTTTAGTTAAAGC
>DAOVNU010000190.1 GCA_030630065.1 bacterium
ACTTGAATTTAGCGGTTGAAAAGGGGGAAAGTTTGGTGGTTATTGGTCCTACCGGATGTGGTAAGAGTGTGCTTTTAAAAACAATCCCTGGCTTGATAGAACCTGACGAAGGGAAGGTCTTAATTGGCGGCACTAATATTACTGACCTTGAAGAAGGAAAATTAAATAAATTCCGCAAGAGGTTTGGCGTTGTCTTTCAGAGTAATGCCCTTTTTGATTCTCTCTCGGTAGGAGAAAACGTTGCTTTTTATCTCAGGGAGCATACGCCATTGAAGGAGAAAGAAATTTTACTGAGAGTGGCAGAGATGCTGAAGATGGTAGGTTTGGAAGGAATTGAGAGATTAAGACCAAGCCAACTTTCCGGAGGAATGAAGAAGAGAGTGGCTTTTGCCCGTGCCCTGATTGGTAATCCTGAGATTGTGCTTTATGACGAACCAACTACAGGTTTAGACCCGGTTATGGTTGATACAATCAATGACCTTATTCTTTCTTTGCATAACAGATTTTCCGTAACTTCAATTACAGTCACTCATGACCGGGATTCTGCCTATAAGATTGCCGACCGTATTGGAATGTTGCATCAGGGTAAGATTATTGGCCTCCTCACACCTTTGGAAATCCAGAAAACGGATAACCCGATTATTAAGAAATTTCTTAGAAGGTAGGCAAAAGAGACATAAAAAAAATGAAAAATAAAACCTTGGAATTAAGGGTAGGTATATTTCTTCTCCTGGCGCTTGTCCTCCTTGGCGTGTTTATCTTTTCCAAAGGCATTCTGACCTTAAGAAAAGAGGGCTATGAAATTAAGGTCACTTTCAGTTTTGTCTCCGGGCTTGAACCGGGAGCACCGGTGAGAGTAAGTGGAGTACGGGTTGGTGAAGTGAGGGAAATAAAGGTAGTATATGTAGAAGGACCAAAAGTGAATGTTACTCTCTGGTTAAAAAAGGATGTCAAACTGGGAAGGAGTTCCCAGATTCTCATCAGAAGTTTGGGCATGATCGGAGATAGGTACGTAGAAGTTGTACCTACGTCTCTCGCTGACATTCCAGTAATCAAACCCAATGAACTTATCCGCGGGATTGACCCTGTTCCGATGGAGCGATTGGTCAATTTAGGGGAGGATATGATCAGGGATATAAGCCAGGTTCTTGCTGCGACCAAGGATATTTTAGCCGATAAGGAGATGAAAATCTCATTGAATAAGGTTTTTAAAGATTTCTTGACCCTCACTACCGGAGGAAAGGAATTAATGGCTAAAATTGATTCTCTGACAGGAAAAGCGGAGGGTTCAATCAGTGCTTTTCAAAATCTTCTGGAATCCAATAAGGATGACTTAAAGGCGGCAATTACCAATAGCAAGACGGTGACAGCCGATTTAGGGGAGACCATAAAAAAAGTCAATAAGTTTCTGAAATTGGCGGATGAAGAGAAGTCGACCTTTGGTAAATTAATGAAGGATAAAGAGCTCTATTCCGATTTGCGGGCGGTGTTGAAAGAGGTGGAAGCTTCTGTTATAAGTTTCCGTAAATCTGCTGATGAGTTTAGTGCCATTGTTGCTAAGATAAGGAGCGGGGAAGGAACGCTTGATAAACTTATTTCTTCCGATGAACTGCATCAAGAGGCCGTTTCTTTGCTTAAGGAAATTAGAAGACATCCCTGGAGGTTGTTGCGTGTGCCCAAAGGGGAAAAGTAAAGAGAAAAGGAGGTGACATAAATTTATGGGCTATAATATGATTCGTGTTGTTTTTATAATTCTTTCTGCTGTTTCGGGATATTTTATTACCTCAAATTCTATGAAG
>DAOVNU010000141.1 GCA_030630065.1 bacterium
CGGTTTGGCCGGGGACCTTGCCGCTCAAAACAAAGGAGAAATTTCCCTTATCGCCAGCGATATTCTCGAGAAATTACCCGAGGCATTCCTTACTTCTTCAAATTTTCTGCAATCTGGACAAAACTGATAGCAATGGTGAAAAATAAACAGATGCCGGTAAATCTCATGTAAGAGAGCGGAAGAAGACCATAGAGGCGCGTCCCGGTTATTTTAGCGACTATCCCGGCGAACAAACTTAATCCCGCAAGAGCAAATAAATACTGACAGCAGAGGGGAAATTTGCATTTCATCTTTTCTCACCTCCCGTAACAGTTTTTTTAAGCCAAATTTATTATACCACATTTTATATCTTTTGACAAGAAAAACAAAATATTCTATACTGGTTAAAACATAAAAGAAAGGAGAAAAAATGTTAGTGACAGGCAAAGAGTTAGTAGGGAAAGCAGAAAAAGGTAATTATGCGGTAGGAGCATTTAATGCGGTTAATATGGAGAGCGCCCAGAGCATCTTTGCGGCGGCAGAAGAGGAGAGAGCGCCTTTTATTCTTCAGATAACGGCTACCACCCTGAAATATACCAACCCCAAGGAACTTGTTGCCCTGGTTAAGGCCTTAATCGAGCGCGCCAGTGTGCCGGTGGCACTTCATCTTGACCATGGTCGGGATTACGCAACGGTGCTTAAGTTTCTTCGCTTTGGTTTCACTTCCGTAATGATTGACGGTTCTCTGCAGACCGATGGTAAGACCGCCCGCACCTATGAGGAAAACGTTGAGATTACCAGGAAAGCGACCGAAGCCGCGCATCTTCTGGGTGTTACGGTAGAAGGAGAGATTGGTCGTCTCGGACAGATTGGTGTGGATATTACTGAAGAGGATGCGGCTCTTACTTTACCCGAGGAGGCGGAAAAATTTGTCAAGGATACCGGAGTTGACCTTGTTGCCGTGGGTATTGGCACCCACCACGGTCTTTTCAAGGGGAAGCCGATAATTCGTCATGACAGGGTTAAAGAAATTGCCGAAAGAATTAAGATGCCTCTGGTAATGCACGGCGGCACCGGTGTTGCCGATGAGGACGTTCAGAAAGCAATTTCCCTGGGAATTAGAAAGGTCAACATTGATACCGAAATTCGCGTTGCTTTCATCGAGACGATGAAGAAGGAAATAAAAAAGATGGATGATGCCCACCGGCAGGCAGATGCTTCGGAAGGAATACGCAAGTATGACATCCGCAAAATTTTAGGTCCCTGTCGCGAAGCCGCCAAAGAAGCGATTGCAGCCAAGATGAAACTTTTCGGCAGTTCCGGCAAAGCATAATATGAATGGCGGAAGAAGAAGTACTTCTGGTTGCAAAGGCGAAGAAAGGAGATTTAGAGTCCTTTGGTAAACTTCTTGCTTCAATAGAGGCAAAACTTTTTCGCGTTGCTCTTATTCTCTGCGGGGAGAGGGAAACCGCCAAAGACCTTTTGCAGGAAACCTTCTTAGCCATCTATCAAAGTTTGTCACGATTCTCCGGAAAATCCAGTTTTTATACCTATAGTTATTGCATCCTCTTACATCTTTACCATAAGATGCGGCGCAAGCATCGTAAAATTCTTATTCCTCTTTTAGAAAATCTTAGAGCGCCCACTCTCTCTCCTGCCAAGTCCTTCCGCAAGGAGGAAAAAAAAGAAAAGGTGCGCCAGGCAATAGCAAAATTGCCCTCACCCTTTCAGGAAGTAATTATCCTGCGTTATTTGGAAGAACTTACTTATCAGGAGATTGCCAGGAACCTAAAAATCAGGGAAGGAACGGTGAAATCCCGTCTCTTCAAAGCAAAAAAACTCCTCAGGGGTCAGGTCTCCACATTTGACAAACGTAGTGGTTGAGCTTGCTCGACAATGTAGGGATTCAATTTATTGAACCCGAAATAACGGACTTGATAAGTCATGCCCCTACAATGGCATTTTGTCAAATGTGGAGACCTGACCCCTATACCTAAATGAACTTTTTCAACCAAAAAGGGTACTAAATAGATAGAGATGAAAGAAAATGACTTGGAGAGAGAATTAAGTAATTTAGGGAATGAGTTTCAAAAAGAAACTTTATCTATCTCCCTTATTCCTTCTACCTTGAGAATCCTGAAAGGACAGGGTAGAAAAGCCCCTTTGTTCTTGAGAACAATTCCAATTTTTTTAGCATTGTTGCTTTTTTTGGTTTTAGTAAACCTTTTCTCGTTCACCACAGAGCCCCTCTTAAATATAACTAAAATGGTCTTTTTGGTTTTTTCCTTGATTACCGGCACTCTTTTCATCTTTAAGCCGGAGAAAATGATTAAAGCGGATAAGAAGATGATTGGAAGATTATCATTTAGAGGAGCGATAGCCACCCCGCTTCAGGAGACAATTTTATTCAGATTGCAGGGAGTTTACTTCATTCTTATTGCTTTTCTTATCTGCAAGTTGTAAAATTGTAATAAATGGGATGTGTCCCGAATTAAAAGGGACTGTCCCAGAAATTACCGAGGAGGGAAGCGAGTGGTAGATTCGGGACTGTCCCGCAGTAAAGGGTTTTCCTTAGTTGAATTACTGGTCGTAACGGCAATAATATCAATGTTAGCCGCAATGCTTCTTCCTGCTTTTCAGGGAGCAAGAGAGAGGGCTAAATATGGCCGCTGGCTTGGCTATAAAAATAACCTTCGCTGTGACCCCTCCCTTGTTGCCTACTATACCTTTGAAGAAGCAAAGGATGCAACCGGAAATCCCAAC
>DAOVNU010000048.1 GCA_030630065.1 bacterium
ATTCCCTCATTTCTGAATTCAATAACCTTGCCACATTTTAGACAAACCATATGGTCGTGATGCTTATGCCCGAAAATATGCTCATAATGGACTCTTCCCTGACAGCGCAGTGTTTCCTGAATCAGGTTGCAGTCAACCAACAAGGGGAGGGTGCGGTAGATAGTTGCCCGGGAGAGACGATTATCTTTTTTATGCACTTTTCCCCAGAGTTGGTCAATATCAAAGTGTTTATGCAGGGAAAATACCGCCGTTAGAATAAGTTGCCTTTCCGGAGTAAATTTTAATCCATTCTTCCTCAAGTAATTCCTGAATTTATCCTCGTAATCGTTCATTTGCATTTCATTATATCACAATTGATTTTCAATTGCAATTATATCTTAAAAATTTTTTTGTCAACCTCTGATTTAATCAGAGGAAAAATAGTCCTTAATTCCATCCTCAATGGAGAAACTGCTTTTCCAGTTCAGAATTTTGGAGGAAAGAGAAGTATCTGCCTGGGTATGGTTCTGATAGAAATTATAGGGATTATCAAAGTAGTCCGGTTTAGCAGCTGTGACGAAAACTTTATTTAAAATTTCAATGATTCCGTTAAAGGTTGTTAATTTGCCGGTACCAACGTTAAATATACCCTGGACGTTACTTTCCATCGCTCTGGTATTCGCTGCAACAACGTCTTTAATGTAGATAAAATCCCTTGATTGCTCGCCGTATTTAAAAATTCTCAACGGCTCTCCCTTTCTAATCTTTTGAGATAATTGCCAGATCATACTTGACGATTTTCCCTTATGCTTTTCTCCTTGACCATAAACATTAAAATAACGCAATCCGATAACGCCGTGGGAATTTCCCCCCTTCTCAATCCTCCCCCTCATAGAGGGAGGAAGTAGGTGGAGGGGTAAATTTTTAATTTTGAATAATTTTTGAATTTTTAATTTTGAATTAATTCCTTTTGCTATTTTGTCCATTCTGAATTTGGAAACTGCATAGGCATTGAGAGGAAAAAGTTTTTGGTTCTCTTTTGCCGGTATGCGCCCATTGCCATAGACCGCCGCCGAGGAGGCATAAATGAGTTTCGCTCCGCAATCCTGAGCAAAGTTAAGGACATTTTTAAACCCCTCTACGTTAACGAAAATCATTTTTTCGTCATCAGAATAAGTAGTATCGGTAATGGAGGCCTGATGGAAGATAACATCATATCTTTCTTTTTTTAATTCATTAAAAAGTTCTTTTTTGCTGACATCTCCTCTGATGAGGTTACCATTATATTCTTTGAGGTTTTCTAAGTCCCCGGAAGAAAGGCTATCAATAATGGTTAAATTGTGCCCCTGTTTTTGCAGGGCAAGGGCTAAATTGGAGCCAATAAATCCTGCTCCACCGGTAATGAGAATGTTCATTTTAGTTGTCCTTTCAGTGCCCAGAGTCCTGCGGCGGGATTGCCAATATAGAAAATCTCCTCTCCATTAATGATATTTTTTCCTTCTTTTAGGGAAGATGGGCTGTATTCTTTTTTTATCTCTTTTAAATCAATATAGGAGAAGTTAACCCCCTCAATTTCCTTTTGGGAGATGTGTCCGGGAGCATATGTAATCTTAAATCTTCCTTCTGATGAACCGTGAATGAGATGGGCGGCGGCAACCAGATTTTCCCGGAGGTCATCATTTTTCTCCACCGCTTTCAGGACTGCGGGTGTTCCGACATAACCGTATTTACGGATGAGATTGTCTATCTCCAAATTCTCTCCGAAACCTTTCAGTCCGGGAGCAATAACAAGCAATTCTCCTTCATCGGCAATTGCCATTCTTGTTCTGTATATTGCTTTATTTGCTACCCAGGTGCTTTTGAATTCGTAGGGGTTCATATAAGCCACAACCTTTTTTAACGGCTTATCCAGAAGATGAATGTTGAGTTTCTGAGATAATTTTGCCGCTCTAATAAAGGTCTCTTCATCTTCACCAGCGTAAAGTCCACGCGTTTGTAGTCCTCCTTTCTCATTATTTCCCATTACAATGAGGATATAAATAATGGGATATTTCTTGAGATATTTTTTTTCGGCATAATTGAAGGCGAGTCGCACCGGCGGAAAAATTCTTCCTAAATTTTTCTCTATTCCGCAGAGAGCGGCAAGGAAATGCGACTTATTAATCATATTTCTTCCCGCAATTCCGATGAAGATGTTCTTGTTGTGGTTTGACATTCCGAGAACCTCGTGGGGAACGACCATCCCTACGGAAAATATTGCGTCGTACTCATTCTCTATCAGGGTTTTGTTGACCTCAACATCAATAGGAAAGTTTACCTTTCCTTGAGAAATTTTCTGGATATAGTCGCCCGGGATTTCTCCTAATTTAACTGCGTCCTCACGCCAGTTATGCACCTTGAATAATCCCTGGGGAATGTTTCCAAACATCTTATTAATTTCCTCCTCGGTCATCGGAGTATGTTGACCCAGGGTGGGGATAATGTCGGTATGAGTGTATCTTGGCAATGACTGATAAAGGATTTCCGTAAGTTTACCTGCTCCCGAACAGAAACGGGTGAAGTCAGGCGGAAGAATTAGAACCTTTCTTAATCTTTTTTTTGTTTGTTGGACTAATTGATTGATAAATTCGTTCTTTTCTGTAAGCGTAATATTTTTACCTTCCTTAATAATCATTTCTTGCATATTATAGCATATAATTACTGAATATGTTAAAATAAAAATTAGAGGAGAAAAATGGAGATTAAAAAAGAGGTTATTGAAAGTTTCTACCAGAATCTGGACGAGAAGACAAAAGAGAGGGTAGAGAAAACAATCGAGAAAATTGTAAGCACCAAGAAAAAGGGAGGCAAGATTACCGTTGTCACCGGCAGCGGTCCTAACGTTCATGAAGGAGTGACTACTTTGATTGCCGAGTTAATCAATAAAGGAATTGTTGATGGTGTGGCTACCAGCAGTGCTGTGGTTGCTCACGATATGGCTGGTTCGCTGGAAAAGGTGAAAAGGTTTGACGGGGTAAAGTTTGGTTTCAAAAAAGAAAAACTTCCCCTGGATGGAATTTTTGAAGTTGCGATTATGGATGAGGACTATCTTGCTCAAATTAAAAAAGAACTCGTAATTGATGAGGACTTATACCAAAAAATGCTTTTAGCCGATGGCAAAATTATCATTAAGGTCGCCGGGAATATGGCTTATCCAACCGGCCTGCGCCGGGAGAAATTGGCACGGGAATTGGAACCTCTGGCAAAAGCCAACGGCATTCCCCTGGAGGAGGTGTTAGGGTTTGGAGCGGATCCTTATACTATGATTGGCGCTGCCGCAAAAAGAAATGTTCCGGTATTGGTTTCTGTGCCGGCATTAATCGGGTCAAGGGACGTGGGCCTGGCAATCGGGGACTCTATCTCCATTACCGAGAGAACCAGAAGGTTGGCGAGAATGCTTGCCGAGAGTGAAGTCATTATTGAGTCCGCTCTGGTTCTTACCCAGGAGATTCATGATGGTCCCTGGGAGGTTGCTACCGGTCATGGAATCTGGGCGAACTGGCAGGGGGACTGGACCTATTCCTTGAGGGATAAGACCGTTATCCGCATTGACCTTGACCCAAATTTGGAGAAGGCCTGGCAAATGGAGAGAAAAACAGGAATTGTAGCAGAAGCAATAGATAAAGGTTTGCCCAAAACAAAGGTAACCAAAGTTCCTTTTCGGATGGAGATGAGCGGTTTTTCCCGATTACCTCATTCCATTCCCATTATCGGGGATATCGGTGAAATCTGGCCCATTATTGCCGAGAGGGTTGCGGAAGAATTGAATATTAATCTGGACTTTATCTCCTATAAGCAGAGCACTCCTGAAGGACTAAAGATGCGGGAATGGATTGTGCAGAATGTAAAACCATTGAATAGAGAGAAAATTTATAAGCACTTCAGTGTAGGGGCTTGAGATTGCCGCGCTCATTTCATTCGCTCGCAATGACAACAAAAAAAAGTCATTGCGAGGAGCGATAGCGACGTGGCAATCTAAATTCTTATTTCTTTCAGAATGTCGTTTTTCCACCTCATCATTAATCTTTTGCGCGGTTTTAATTTTTTTTGGAGAATGTAACCGACAATCAAAGGAAGGGAAACGGTTGCTTCCACGAATGCCATTGCTTTCGTTGCCTTTTTAGAAACCTTTCCCCAGGACTTTGCCTCTTCCAGAGTGCTGCCGCCCAGTCCTCCCCAGTGAGGAACGTCGGTTGTTACCTGAAAAACATAACTGTGACCTCCGGTATTTTTGCCGAAGATGTAACCCATTACTACGGAATCGTTGATGAAATTTTTGGGTATTCCTCCGGCAACGTAGATGGCAGCGGTTTTTTTTGATTTCACGGTTAGTTGAGTTAGTTCGTAGTTATCCCTGATTGCATCAATAATAATCCTGGGTTTCCCTGCCTGTTTTCTGAGGTGATAATGGTCGGTTAGCCCAATTCCGATACTGCTATCATTAAGCGCCGGGGAAAAAACAGGCACCCCATACTTTGCGGCAGTCCCCAAAATAGAATTTTTATCCTTAATTTTTTTTCCCAAAAGATAGAGGAATTCCCGCGAAGAATAAGTTCTTGGTTCCAGACCATCGGCAAATTTACCGACCCAGGTATCGCTCTTGATAAACTTTTCGTCATCAACGAGGGTATCGTAAATACGGTTGATGGATAATTCTCTGAGGCGGTTATCATCAACTTCCGGGGAACCGAGATAATGCTTGTATCCCAATGCCTGGTAAAGGTCCTGGTAAAGAATTGCTCCTGTAGAGACAATGACATCCACGAGATTGAACTCAATCATATCTCGTAGGACTTTTCTTAAACCGCCGGCAATCAGGGGAGCCGCCAGGCCCAAAAATATTGTGGGACGCGCTGAATCCTTGAGCATATTCTCGTAGACGGTTGCGCACTCTGCAATACGCCGCGCCTGGATGGACATCTTTCCGAAAGCGGTAACCAAATCCTTTATTGAATTTACTTTACTCAAGTCAATTGCTTCTCCGGGACGGGAGAGAATCTTTCTTTTTTCTTTTTGCTCTTTTTTATTTAATCCTTTAAAATAAATTTGTTCCAATTTACTGTGTCCATCCTCTTTCTTGTTTTTCATTTTGGCGTCTCCTTTAAATTATTTTCTTTAACGAATAAAAGGGGGAAAACAATGTCGCTGGTACAGCAGGGGACCCAAACAGCTATGAAGAGAAATAGGAAAATAACGATGAGGAATTTCCCGTCCATTATCCCTCCTAAAGCCATAATGATGTGGAATAATGATGCCCAGGTGCTGATTAAAACATGTCCGGCATGGGGAAATTTGGTTGTAGGCCTAAAACGGGCAATGGCAATACCGAGTAATGCCAGGGGGTTAACCAGCCACCATTTTTCAATAAAACCCAGGTGAATTCCTTTATCAGGAAGGTGAAGCATTGATTCCCCTAAATAGGGGATTAGAGAATCACTTAAGGTGGCAATACCAACAGAACCAAGATAGCCAATTAAAATCAGCGCCCAGAGTTGACACTTATTCCGAGTGTGTATTTCACACATAGAGGCGGTTACAAGGGCGCTCAAGAGAATATGTATCGGATGTAAAACGTAGAAGATGTTGTAGGATATTCCGGAAGGAAGTTTATAAAAAAGGAGCATAATAATAATTCCGGTGATTGCTCCAAAAATGGTATATGGCGCGTGCTTTTTCAATTCATTTAGTATCTGTCTAAACATTATAATATCTTTTTCCCTGATAAATTTTGGACTTTATTCTTTTATCCTTTTCTAAAACCTCTAAATATTTTATTACTTCGTTAATATGGGCTCCCGAAACATTGGAGATTTCTAAAGTAGTAACAGGTCTGCGGGATAAAAGAGTTAAAATTTCGTTTTCTAAATCCTTCTGGTAAGCGCTCTGTTTTTTTCTCTTGAAAGAAGCGATAATTTCGCAATTCTTGCCAAAGAGTTTTTTAATATTTTTCAGTTTCGTTAAAGAAACAGGTTTTACCCATTTTTCTGCAGGAGGACGGACTACCGTATTAAGTTGAACCTTGTCCGGGTGGATTGCCTCAACCGCCTCTTTAAATTTTTTTATTTCTGCGGAATTATCATTAACCCCGGCAACCAGCATTATCTCCAGCCAGATTTTTCCCGTAAATTCCTCCCTGAATTTTCTTAAACCGGAAATAATTTTGTCTATCTTTAACGAAGAATGAGGACGATTAATCTTTTCAAAGACAGAAGGAGTTACCGCATCTAAGGAAGGAATAATTAAATCTGTTTTTTTGAGTTTTTCTCTCATTTTCTTTTCCGTGAGCAGGGTTCCATTGGTTAAAACCGCAATAGGGATTTTGGTTATTTTTTTAATCTCGGAAATCATCTCCCCGATTTTAGAGTTTAAGGTGGGCTCTCCGCTCCCTG
>DAOVNU010000009.1 GCA_030630065.1 bacterium
CTGCGGAAGGGGTTTTCTCCAGAAGAGATATTTGCTCCGGTTCCTGGGCGGAAATATCAAGCAATTCCTCATTAAGCACACCTAAGATACCCATTCGCGCTCCGTATATTTTATCTATCCCGGGCGACATTTTTAAGACGTCAACTGCACCGCGAATACTATTATTAATTACCGCCGTCGGTCCGCCTGATTGGGCAATCACCACATTTTTCATTTCGTTATCTCTTTTTCCGGTCTATCCGGCAACATCCACTCCGTATGGAACTCTCTTACTTTTCCCTCCGGACTGATTATAACTTCGGGCTTGTTTGCTCCGCCTATTTTAAAATAACCGTGTGCACCAAAATAATCTCTTTGCAAGGCAGCTACCTGAGCCGAAAACATAACCGGACTGCAAAGTTGCAGGATATAATCATAGGCACTATCCATTGCCAAACTGGGTACTCCGACTTGATGCGCCATCTGAACTAAAAGCCCAAGTTTTTCAAGGTTTTTAGAGACAAACTTGGAGAATTTTGGCGCAGCAAGCAGATTTGGCAAATTTTCGTCTTCCCGATAGACCTGGGCAATCTCGTCAAGAAATTGAGCTCTAATGATACACCCGGCACGCCAGATTTTAGCAATTTCTCCTAAATTTAAATTAAACTTATATTTATCTGAAGCCGCTTTCAGCAAAGCGGTACCTTGAGCGTAGGAGGAAATTTTGGCAATATATAAAGCATCGTGAGCAAGTTCAATTAATTCACCTCTATGGAAACTCCTTTTCGTAGGGGCTTGATTTATCAAGCCCGCTCCTGACATTTTCAAACGTAAATCTTTATCCTGAGACATCTCCCGCGAAAAGACCGCAGCCGCAATTGTGGGAATCGGCACTAATAACTCCAGAGCACTCTGAACCGTCCAGGTGCCGGTTCCTTTCATTCTTGTAATATCGGCAACTCTGTCCACAAGATATTCATCCGTTCCTTTGTGTTTCTCCCGGAGACCATCGGCGGTAATCTCAACAAGGTAAGAACGTAAAATGTCGTTTTCGCCATTCCACTTAGCCATCAGAGATGCAATTTCTGCGGACTCCATTCCTAATTTCTTAAAGAACCAGGCGCACTCGCCAATCAATTGCATATCGCCATATTCAATCCCGTTATGAACCATCTTCACGAAATGTCCTGCTCCGTCAGGACCAATATAGGCAACGCAGGGCTCTCCGTCAGATGCTTTACCGGAGATATCCTTAAATATTTCCTCAACAAGGGAATACGCCTCTTTCTCGCCGCCGGGCATCATCGACGGGCCCTTTAACGCACCCTCCTCTCCTCCGGAGACCCCGGTGCCAATGAATAAAAAACCCTTTTTGGTTAACTCATTATTGCGTCTAATCGTATCCTTGAAATAGGAGTTTCCGCCGTCTATAATTAAGTCCCCTTTATCCAAAAAAGGAATAAGTTGATTGATAAAATTATCCACCGGCTCGCCAACCTTAACCATCAGCAAAATTTTTCTCGGGGACTCAAGGGATGCGATAAAATTTTTCAAATCATAAGCACCGATTACTTTCTTCCCTTTTGCCGGACCTTCAACAAATGCCCTGGTCTTTGCGCCAGTCCGGTTATATACCGCAACCGAATAGCCCTTGCTCTCTATATTCAAAGCCAAACTTTTCCCCATCACTTCCATACCGATAACACCAATATTTGCTTTTTCCATTTATCCCTTTATCTATTTAAACGCCAGAAAATGCACTAAAGCCACCGTCAATAGGTATAACCGTTCCGGTAACGAACTTTGCGGCGTCGGAAGCAAGCCAGATACAGACCCCAATCAAGTCCTCCGGCTTGCCAAATTCACCCATAGGAGTATGAGCAATAATTGTCTTTCCACGGGCAGTAAGATTCCCTTTTTCATTCAGAAGAAGAAAACGATTCTGTTGAGTAAGAAAAAAACCGGGGGCAATGGCATTCACTCTCAAATTTTTGTTGTATTCCCGGGCAAAATGAACCGCTAACCACTGCGTAAAGTTGCTCACCGCCGCTTTAGCCGCCGAATATCCCGGTATTCTGGTTAACGGCCTGAGAGCATTCATCGAAGAAATGTTAATTATAGAAGCGCTCTTATTTTTAATCATATTTTTTCCGAAGACCTGTGAGGGAAGAATTGCTCCCCCAAAAAGGTTAAGCCCGATTACTTTTTCTAAAGCCGGCAAAGGAAGGTCAAAAAAGGAAAGGTCCTTTGAAGTAGTTGCTTCTTTTCTGTTGCCTCCGGCGCAATTAACCAGAATATCTATCTGTTTAAAATCTTTGATTACTTTATCTCTGCAATTTTTTATTTTCTCAGAACTCATCACGTCAATGTAATAACCTTTTGCTTTGATTCCTTCTCTTTTGAATTTCTCCACAATCTTATCGGTGTCGATAATGTCACAGAGGGCAATTTCCGCTCCGGCTTTCCCCAAGCCCTCGCTAATCGCCGAGCCCAGGACACCCGCTCCTCCGGTAATTACCGCCTTCTTACCTTTTAAACTGAATAGATTTTTCATTTTTCTTTCGCCACCCATCTATATTCCGGGTCATCATTTGGTCTTAAAATCCTTTTTTTGCCGGCTAAAATCCAGAGATAATAAATACGATATCCTGGAATTACTGCTACCGGATGATAACCACAGGAAATAGCCACGACATCATTATTTTTAATGGTAAAGATTTTATCATCTTTTTTGTTATATACTCTCATCACCCCGAAACCATTCTTTGGTTCCAGTTTAAAAAAATAGAGTTCCTCTAATTTTGATTCATCGGGAAGATTGTCGGTATCGTGTTTATGGGGAGGATAACTACTCCAATTGCCTTTTTTATTGATTGTCTCCCCGACGAGAATATGCTCTGCTTTTATTCTTGTATCCACAATATCATAAACATCCCTTCTAAAATTATTTTTACCAACCCTCCTTAATTTTACCTGCTGAGGAATTATTAAAACAGGCCTCCCTTTCTTTTTTGCCTTTACCTTGCAAACAGCAACTTCGCAAACCGACTCCGCTTTTAATTCATAGGAAGTTCCGGGGGGAAGGTAAAGAGCGGTGGCTTTTCCCTTAAAAGGGTCTTTTCTTTTTCCCAGATGAGGGAAAGAATCATCCTTTGTTTTTATACCGCACCTTCCTCCCAAAATTACCAATACCGCCTCTTTGTCTTTTATTTCCTCTTTAAAAACAGCATTTTTCTTTAAACGGACAATTCCCAGTTCAATTAGTTTTAGCGACTTCAGGTTTTTAGTAACCGAGGTATAAGCCGGCTTTTCACAATAATGAGCATACATTTTTTACTCCTTTCTAATCTTTCCGGTCCCGGCGCAATAAGGACAGTCCTGAAAATAGGAAGCATTGATACTTTCCGTTGTTCTCTGCCGACTCATCTCCACCAACCCCAACTTTGAAATCTGCAGAATATTTATCTTCGCTTTATCCTTTTCTAAGTCCTTCTCCAAAGTTTTGTGCACGTATCTCTGGTCAGACGGGGACTCCATATCGATAAAATCAATAATAATAATTCCTCCTAAGTTGCGCAATTTAAGTTGGTGAACAATCTCCTGTGCGGCTTCTAAATTCGTTTTTAGAATCACCTCTCTGATATTCTTTCCTCGTACCCTTTTTCCGCTATTAACATCAATGGAGACCAATGCCTCCGTCTCCTCAATAATGATTGAACCGCCGCTTTTTAAACGAACCCTTTTTCCAAGAAGTTTTTCGATCTCCTTTTCTACTCCTTCACTTTCAAAAAGAGGAACTTTTCCGCGATAGAATTTTATTTTTCTCCCGGGAAAAGAATAGGGCTTTAAAAATCTAAAAATATTTTTATAGCGCAGAAGAGAGTCAACAACGATTTCATCTAAATCAGAAAAAACAAAATCCCTCAACATCCGTAAATCCAAATCAATTTCCTGAGAGAGAAGAAATGGAGCCGACACGGTTTTTGTTTTTACCTTCATTCTTTGCCATCTTTTTAATAATTGCTTAACCTCATAAAACAAAATGTTTTTTTTCTGACCTTCAGCTAAAGTACGTACAATAACGCCTATTTTCTCAGGAAGTAAAGTTTCCAATAAACTTTTTAATCGCTCCCGTTCTTTCCCTTCTTTAATCCGTTTTGAGATACCCCTCTTTCTTTCCATAGGAAGTAATACCAGGTATCTGCCGGGGAGGGAAATACGGGTCGTTAATTTTGGCCCCTTAGTGCCAATAAAGTCCTTGACAACCTGAACTAAAATTTCATCTCCCTTCTTGAGTTTCTCAACAGGACGAAAAGCGGTAATTTCCTCATCTACCAAATCTTCCTGGTAAGTGAGGTCTTCCGAAAAATCCTCTACGGGTAAAAAGCCGTGCCTCTCCTCCCCTAAATCAAGAAAAGAGGCGTTCAATGACGGAATGACCTTTTCCACTTTTGCCTTATAGATGTTTCCTACCCTTAATTTTCTCGTACTTTTCTCCACCAAAAAATTCTTGAGGACACCGTCCTGGATAATCGCTACCCGGAGATTATCTCCATTACAATTAATTAGAATTTTCATTGATATAAATCTCCTCTATATTATGAAAAATACCGCCATAACCGGTAGGATGAAGATTACCGAATTTATTCCTCACCGCATACAAACTGGCAGAATTAACGGTATAGATTAAAGGCAATTCTCTATTTATAATCTCCTGCCACCGGTCATAGAGAATTTTCCTTTTATCCCGGTTAAGTTCTTTTACCCCGTCCGCAAAGATTTGGTCAACTTTCCTCTCCCAGTTGGTAGCCGGGCTTTTCTTCCGGGGGTTCCAGATATGCAGTTGCCCGGAAGAAGCCCATACGTTTCTCCCGTTATGGGGCTCTATTCCGCCGGTAAGTCCGATTAAAGCTACATCCCAATCAAAAGAGGAATCCAGTTTAGTTACCAGGGTATTAAAATCCAGGGGAGTAAAATGAAGCTTTATCCCTAATTTGGCAAGGTCATCGCTGATGATATTGCCGATATTGACTCTCTCTAAATTATCATTATTGGTGAGTAAAGAAAATTCCACCCGGTTTCCTGCCGCATCAAAAAGAAATCCGTTATGAATTCTAAAACCGGCTTCCTTTAAAAGTTCTTTTGCTTTCTGCAAATTGTAGCGATATTTTTTTACCGCAGGATTATAGAAAAATCCACAACTTTCGTTCATCGGACCGTCCTGGGGATAGCCAAAACCAGCCAAAACGTTGGCAATAATGCTCTTCTTATCAATGCTATAGGCAATTGCCTCGCGGAATTTACGGTTCGTAAACCATTTTAACTTTACGGGAGAAATCGGGGATTCCGGATTTTGGTTAAAAACCAGAAAATTCGTTCCAAAAGCCGGGCCGGTATTATAAATGGAAAAATTTTTCTCCTTCTCCCTTGGCTTTAAGAAGGCATAATCCTGACCCCTTAGAGAGAGGGCATCAATCTTCCCTGCCTGAAACTTTAGCAATTGGGAATTCTGGTCGGGAACGATTAAAAAAATAATCTTATCGATGTAGGGTAACCGATCATTGCCTTTTTTCTTCCAGTAATGAGGATTTTTCTCTAAAACAATTTTTTGACCCGCTAAATACTGTTTTAATTTAAATGGACCGGTGCCAATGATTTCTGCAGGAGCAGTATTAATCCCCCAGGTAGAATTAAATTTCTTTTCGTCAACCGCCTTTTCCAAAATATGTTTGGGTAAAATCTCCTGCGTCAATACCCTCAAGAAAGGAGCAAATGGAGAGGGCAACCCGAACTGAACTCTATCCTTACCGATTTTTTCCACTAAAAAGGGTTTACCTCCCACCATCAGGATATCGCGGGAACTGGTAGGAATATCAGGATTATAGATAAGTTTGTTATAGGTAAAAACAACGTCATCTGCCGTAAAATCCTCTCCATCAAACCATTGAACGTCATCTCTGAGATTAAAGGTCCAGGTAAGGCCATCCTTGCTTACTTTCCAACTTTTAGCAAGGCAGGGCTTTACTTCGGTTGTCACTCCATCGGTCTCGGTCAAACCCTCGAAGAGGAAACCGGTTATGGCGGTGGTACTCGTCTCCTTGGCAATAATCGAATTAAAGGACTTTGGGTCGGTAGTGGTACTTAAGATTAACCTTCCCCCATACTTACCTTTCAGTTTTTGAGGGAACTCAACCGGTTTTTTCGAAGGACACCCTGTAAAAAAAAGAAAAAGAAGGCAAAAAAATAAAAAGCAATATTTTCTCATCAAAGATTTTGATTTACTTTTCCTGGCTAATGGGCGCTTTCTCTTTTTCCAATTCCTGCTTAATGATAGAGGTGGAAGAAAATCTTGAGGAAAGCATTGTCAGGAGGAGAGAGGTAACGATAAAACCTGTTGCCAGAATACTGGTTGCCCTATTCAAAACGTTAGAGGTCTGGGCACCAAAAACGTTCTCTGCCCCGCCTCCTCCGAAAATGTTGGCAGTTGCTGCTCCTTTCCCGCTTTGTAAGAGAACTGCCACAATCAGGAAGAGGGAAAAAGTAACATGAAGGATTATAAGAAAAGTATACATAATTTAGTATTGCACGATTTTACTGAATGAATCGGCAGAGAGGGCAGCACCGCCAACCAGGGCCCCATCAATATCTTCCTTTTGCATCAAAGAGGCAACGTTCCCCGGTTTCACGCTACCGCCATACTGAATCCTTAAAGAGGAAGCCATTTCCTCTTCATAAAGAGCAAAAACCTCTTTTCTAATAAAGGAGTGAACCTCCTCGGCCTGTTCCGGAGTAGCGGTCTTTCCAGTGCCAATTGCCCAGATTGGCTCATAGGCAATAACAATATTAGCGAGTTCTGAGGTTGAAAGACCGTCCAAGACACCGCTAATTTGCTGTTTTATTACGGAGAAGGTCAAATTCTTCTCCCTTTGCTCTAATGTTTCACCGATACAGATGATTGGTTTCATTTCCAAATTTAAGGCAAATTTTGCTTTCTGATTGACCAGAGAATTATCTTCCTTAAAGTAACGTCTTCTTTCGGAGTGGCCAATTATACAATAGAGGACACCAATCTCTTTGAGCATTGAAGGAGAAATCTCCCCGGTGTAAGCACCGGACTCCGCTGCAAACAGGTTCTGGGCACCGAGGGTAATTTTAGTTCCTCTTAACTCTTCGGCTACGGGAAACAAAGAGGTAAACGGGGGGCAGACAACTACTTCCCTACCCTCTACATTCCGTAAATTTTCCTTCAATTCCTTTGCCAAAGAAATACTCTCGGCAACGGATTTGTTCATCTTCCAGTTACCGGCAATAATCGGTTTACGCATATTATATTTTTTGCAGAGCGGCGATACCCGGGAGAATCCTGCCTTCCAGGAACTCTAAGGAAGCGCCTCCTCCCGTAGAAAGATGGTCTATTTTTTCCCTGACCCCGGCTTTTTTCACCGCAGCCAATGAATCTCCCCCGCCGACAACGGTATAGGCATCTGCAGAGGCAAGGGCACGGGCAATCTCCATCGTCCCCTGGGCAAAGGGCTCTATTTCAAAAACCCCCATTGGTCCATTCCAGAATATTGTCTTCGCCCTTTTGATACAATCCTTATATTCTTCGATTGCTTTGGGACCAATGTCCACCCCGATCCAGCTCGAGGGAATAGTTCCCCTCTCGGTTGTGATATAATTACTATCCGCCGCAATCTTGCTGGCAATAATGTGGTCCAGGGGAGTATGAAATTCAATTCTTCTTTTCCGTGCCTCCTCCAGAATTCCCTTTACCAGATC
Source organism: bacterium (assembly GCA_030630065.1). Taxonomy (GTDB): domain Bacteria; phylum Ratteibacteria; class UBA8468; order UBA8468; family UBA8468; genus DAOVNU01. Next base: position 7,759 of record DAOVNU010000009.1, read on the forward strand.
AAGTTTATCATATTCAACGTAGGAGTTCCCCACATCCCAATTCTTTGCCTTAACAAAGGTATAGGAAAGTGCTCCTCCCAAAATAACTGTGTTTACCCTGTCTAATAAATTTTTGATGACACCAACCTTATCGAAGACCTTTGCTCCTCCCAAAATCAGCAGAAATGGTCTTTCCGGGTTTTGCAGAAGTTTACTTAAAACCTTTATCTCTTTTTCCAGGAGGAATCCTGCTGCCGAAGGTAAAAATTCGGTAATTCCAACCGTGGAGGAATGAGCGCGATGTGCAGTACCAAAGGCATCATTGACATAGAAATCGGCAAGTTTAGCCAATTTTTCAGAAAATTCTTGGTCGTTTTTTTCTTCCTCAGAATGAAACCGCAAATTCTCCAGAAGAAGAAGTTCCCCCTCCTTCATTTTCAAACTTAGGTTTTCTACCTCTGCACCAATGCAGTCAGGAGCCAATGTCACCTGCTTATTTAAAAGTTTTCCTAATGGTTCTTTCACCGGAGCAATCCGGAGAGATTCTACTACTTTCCCTTTTGGTCGACCAAGATGGGAAGCAAGGATTACTTTACATCTTTTCTCCAGAAGATAATTTATTGTGGGTAATGCCGCTCTTATTCTTGTCTCGTCGGTAATCTCTTTTTTCTCGTTAAGAGGGACGTTAAAATCAACCCTGAGAAAAACCCTTTTTCCTTCTAAGTCAACCTGTTTTATATCTTTAATCTCCATATTGTTTATTTGTGCGATAAATCGCACCGCTACATTTACTTATAATGTTTTCCCTACATATTCCACTAAATCCACCATACGGCAGGAATAGCCCCACTCATTGTCGTACCAGGAGAGAACCTTAACCATATTGCCTTCCATCACCTTGGTGGAAAGACCGTCAACCACTGCCGAGCAACTGTTGCCCACAAAATCCTTGGAGACCAATGGCTCCTCCGTATATCCCAGAACCCCCTTCATCTCATTCTCGGAGGCCTTTTTCAAGATACCGTTCACTTCCTCTACCGTGGTATCTCTTTTTACGATGAGCGTAATGTCGGAGATGGAGGCATCAGGAGTGGGAACTCGCATTGCCATTCCGTCAAATTTACCCTCCAGGGAAGGAATAATCTTTGTTACCGCTTTGGCGGCATTAGTGGTAGTGGGGATAATGGAAACAGCCGCTGCTCTGGCGCGCCTTAAATCCTTATGCGCAAAATCAAGAATTCTCTGGTCATTGGTATAGGAATGAATGGTGGTCATCAAGGATTTCTCTACCCCCAGATTTTCCTCAAGCACCTTCATCACCGGAGTCAAACTGTTGGTGGTGCAGGAAGCGTTGGAGATAATGTTGTGTTTGGCTGGCTCATAATCCTTTTCGTTAATGCCAATGTTGACCATCACGCTATCCTCTCCACTGCCTTTATATGCCGCAGTTAAGACCACCTTTTTCGCTCCCGCAGTGAGATGCTTACGACAATCATCAAGTTTAGTAAATAAACCTGTGGACTCAATCACCACGTCTACACCTAAATCTTTCCAGGGAAGTTCTAATGGGTCCTTGATTGCCAGGACCTTGATTGGTTTTCCTTCAATGATAATCGTATCATCCTTTGCCTTTACCTCTCCGGCAAATTTGCCAAAGGTAGAATCATACTTGAAAAGATGCGCCAGCGTTTTGCTGTCGGTTAAATCATTAACCGCTACAAACTCCAGATTCTCTTTATTTTCGGCAAAGGCAGCCCGCAATAGCAATCTCCCAATCCTTCCAAAACCATTAATCGCGATCCTAACCATTTTTCTCCTTTCAATTATAGGCAATAAATTTGCCTGATGAATCAGGCAACTACATATTGTTTAATAGTGTATTTTACCATCTTTGTTTTTCTCTGTCAACTGGCGAAGGTAAGGATAAAAACTTTCTTACTCCCGACTTTCTTCAGGACCTTCCTGCATTCATCGGTCGTTGCTCCCGTAGTGTAAACATCATCAACAAGCAAAACGCTTCTTTTTAAGAAACGGTACGGTTTTTTAATCCTGAAGGCACCTTTCAAATTTTTCAGGCGCTCGTTCTTTTTGATTAAGGTCTGGGAAGGAGTATTCCTTATCCTGACCAGATTGTTCAAGGATAAGGGAAGGTTAAGATTTTTACCCAGCGCGATCGCGATAAGTTCCGCCTGGTTAAACCCTCTTTCTTCTTTTCTCACCCGATGAAGTGGAACCGGAACAATAAAATCAATCTTCTGGGATTCAAGATTTTTCTTACAAAAGTCGGCTGAAATCAGTCCCAGAGTTTGCGCCAGAAATCTTTTCTTTCCGTATTTTAGACGATGGACGGTTTTCTTAACAATCCCTTCGTATTTACAGACAGCATAGGTCTCGGCTTTAATTTTCCCCCGGCGAAACGGGATAGAAGAAATGCAATCTCCGCAGAAAAATAGATAACCGCTATCAGGGGAAAGTTTCTTACCACATTCGCTGCAGCGCAAGGGAAAAAGGAGATTAAGAAACCCTCTGTTTAAAAAGTTAATAAATTTCATTGAACAGATTTATATGGTAAAATAAGAAATAATGAAGATTTTGCGCTTATATCTCTTGCGGGAGCAGACCCAACCCTTTTTCCTTGGCATAATTTTCTTCACTTTTATGTTCTCCCTGGGGAATATCTTAAAACTCGCAGAACTCTTTGTCA
>DAOVNU010000140.1 GCA_030630065.1 bacterium
ACTATGAAAAGGTGGACTTAGATACCGTAAAGTTTACCTTAGAACTTGCTCCCCACAGCACAAAAACCTTTACCTATAAATTAATACTTTATCAAGGTAACCGACAACAGAGATAGAAAAAGGTGGGAAGAGGAATGAAAAAGATAATTTTAACCTTCGGGATAATATTTTTATTGAGTGGTCTTGTCTCTCCACAGGAGATGCAGAGGAAAGAGGTCTCCTTAACCATCTACAATCAGAATTTTGGCCTGGTGAAGGACGTCCGCTACCTTGACCTGAGAAAAGGGCTGAATATTGTCAGGTTTGGTGATGTTGCCAGTCAGATAGATGCCACCTCCGTTTCCTTTAAATCCTTAACCCCTCCCGCAAGTTGTTCCATCTTAGAACAGAATTACGAGTATGACCTGATTAGCAGAAATAAATTATTAGAGAAGTATTTGGGTAAGGAGATTATCCTGGAAAGAACGGAGGGGACTACCGAAGAAACCTACGATCAATGGGCTACTCTGGGTAAAGGCAACCGCCAGCATAAGGAGATAACCCCGACCGTCAAAAAGGTCAAAGCAACCCTGCTTTCAACAAAGGGCGGAGTGGTGGTTAAGGTTGGGGATGAACTCCATCTTAATCCTCTGGGGAGGATAATTTTGCCGGCTCTACCTGAGGGTCTAATTGTTAAGCCCACCTTGGTCTGGGAACTATTTAACAAAAAAGATGGGCAACACGTTGTTGAGGTTAATTATTTAACCAATGGCATTAATTGGAAAGCCGACTATGTGAGCATCGTTGGCGAGGACGATCAGAAAATTGATTTGAACGGTTGGGTAACGATTGATAATAAATCCGGGGCAACTTACGAAAATGCGGGATTGAAGTTAATTGCCGGGGAGGTTCATCGCGTTAAGGAAAGACCAAAATACACAAGAACAGATATGCTCTATGAAGCAAAATCGGGAATTGCTGCCCCTCAATTCAAGGAAAAAAGTTTCTTTGAATACCATCTTTATACGTTGCGAAGAAAGACAACTTTAAAGGATAATCAGACCAAACAAATCTCCCTCTTTACCGCGAATAACGTTCCAATCAAGAAAATCTTTACCTATGATGGGGCAATTTATCGGGGTTGGTGGCGCTCTTCCGAGAAAGAGCCCTGCAACAAGAAGGTAGCCGTTTCTCTGGAATTCAAAAACGAAAAGAAATGCGGCTTGGGCCTTCCTCTGCCCAAAGGTAAAGTCAGGGTCTACAAGAGAGATGTTGATGGTTCCCTGGAATTTATTGGTGAGGATAAAATTGACCATACTCCCAAGGACGAGAAAATAAAACTGTTTTTGGGAAATGCTTTTGATGTTGTCGGAGAGAGGAAATGCACCGAGCATAGGAAGATTTCTGCAAACGTTTATCAGAACTCCTACGAGATTACAATCCGTAACCATAAAAAGGAAAAGATTACGATTTACATTATTGAACATCTTTATGCGGACTGGCAGCTCTTATCGGAAAGCCAGTCCCATACCAAGAAGGACGCTTTTACCATTGAATACCCTCTTTCTGTTCCCAAGGATGGAAAAGCCATCATTACCTATACCGCCCAGTATAAGTGGTAAATAGAAAATTTTTCTTTTTTTTATCCCTCCTGATTTTTCCCCTTTTCTCCGGCTGTCTTGCAACAAGATTTACCAATTCTGTCAGAAACAAAAATTATCAAGGTCACTATATCCCTGTTTCCTTCATCTCTCAAAAAGGTCATCGTTGCGGTCCGGCAGCATTGGCAATGGTTCTTAATTATTGGGGAAAAAGCATAACTCAGGAGGAGATTGCTGAAAATCTTTATCTTCCTGCTTTAAGAGGAACTTTAACCTTTGATTTGGAATCCTACCCGCGAAAATTTGGCCTCTGGAGTTATTCCTACCAGGGAAATCTTGCTGACCTTAAGGAAAAATTAAACGAGGATGTCCCAATTATCGTCCTTCTGGGGACAGGCCCATTTTTCTGGCGCGTTTACCATTACGCTCTTGTTGTTGGCTATTGGGATGAAGAGAATATAGTGGTTATGCATTCCGGAAAGGAAAAGAATTGTTTGATGCGCTACGATATCTTTTTGAAAAAATGGAAAACCTCTGACTATTGGGCATTACTTGTCTCCCCTCCGGAAAAAATTTCCTGGTCCCTTACGGAAGAGGAATCTCTTAATTTGGCAAGATTCTACTTTGATTCTGCTAATCAGGATTTAGAGCAAGAACTTTTTGAAAAAGCGGCGGCTCAATATCGGAAGGCAATAAAACTGAATCCTGAATTTGCCGATGCCTGCAACAATTTGGCCTGGGTCTATTTTAAGCAGAAGAAAAATTTAGATGAGGCAGTTAACCTCGTTCAAAGAGCATTAAAACTGAACCCTGCCCATAAAAGATATTATCTTGATACCCTTAGACAGATAAGGAAAATTCAAAATTAGGTTGTTATAATTATCCCTTTTGGACAGACCTCAACGCATTTACCGCAGCCGTTGCACTTTTCCGGGTCAATCCTTGCCAAAAAGTTTTCTACGGTAATCGCTTTTTGTTCACAAACCTTGACACATTTCTGACAGCCGATACATCCCACCGAACAACCTTTTACGGTAATTGCTCCTTTATCCTGCGAAGAACAGGCAACCAGGAATTTTTGGGAGAGAGGAAGAAGTTGTATTAATCCTTTTGGACAGGCATCCACGCATTTACCGCAGCCGTTGCATTTTTCCGGGTCAATAATTGGCAAGGAATTTTCATCCATTTTGATTGCATC